>DATMEI010000337.1:0-2648 GCA_035556995.1 Streptomyces sp. | reverse complement strand
GAGCGTGGTCATCGAGATCGTCGGCGGGCTGCTGAGCCGGGCCGGTATCTCCAGCAGGCCCGGCTACGAAGGGCACTTCGGCACGGTGCTGATCGGCGTACGGATCGACGCGTTCGTTCCGCTCGCCGAATTCCGTGCGGAGGCGGAGCAGTTCTGCGCTGCGCTCGCGGTGACCGCGCCGGCGGAGGGCGGAGAAGAAGTTCTGGTTCCGGGGGAGCCGGAGGAACGCACGAAGATGCACAGGCGCCTGCACGGCATCCCTCTCCCGGCCCGGACGTGGGAGGAGCTGCTGGCGCTGCGGGGTCACGTCGGCGTCGACGGCGGGCCCGGACCGTACAGCAACCAGGGGGACCACGCAGATCCTTGAGGAGACGACGATGTCCGAGGAAGCACCAGCACCCCCCAGCACGGCCCGCCCGCCGGGCACGAGGAACATACGGACCGACCGCGAGCTGCGGCGCGTGGTCACCGCCTCCGTCGTCGGCACCGCGCTCGAGTGGTACGACTTCTTCATCTACGGCACGGCAGTCGTGCTCGTCTTCAACGACCTCTTCTTCGTCCAGGACGACCCGGCCATGGGCACGCTGATCGGTCTCGCGACCTTCGGTGTGGGCTTCATCTTCCGGCCGGTCGGCGGCTTCTTCTTCGGGGCGCTGGGCGACCGTATCGGCAGGCGCTCCACGCTCGTGCTGACCACGCTGGTCATGGGAATCTCCACCGGACTGATCGGCCTGCTGCCGACGTACGCCTCTATCGGCGTCGCCGCACCGGTGCTGCTGACCCTGATGCGGGTGTGCCAAGGGCTGGGCGCGGGCGCCGAGTTCGGCGGTGCGTCGACGCTGCTCGCCGAGCACGCACCGGCCGAACGGCGCGGGTTCTACGCCTCGTTCGCGCAGATGGGCGTGCAGATCGGGCTCGTGCTCGGCATGGTCGTCTTCCTCCTCGTGGGGCTGATGCCGCAGGGCAGCCAGCAGTCCTGGGGATGGCGGCTGCCGTTCCTCTTCAGCTTCGTGCTGATCGCCGTGTCGCTCTATCTGCGTCTGCGCGTCTCGGAATCCCCCGTGTTCAAGCGGATGAAGCAGAACCGGAGCGTGGTCAGGCTCCCGATCCGCGAGGCGCTGCGCCGCTACCCCCGCAGCTTCTTCGTGGGGATCGGCGCGCACATCTGCGACACCTCCGTCGTCTACATCTACGCGACGTTCTCCGTCTCGTATCTGACGGTCCAGGTCGAGCAGCCCAAGTGGGTCGCGCTGACCGGTGTGATCTCCTTCGGGCTCGTCGTGATCGCGCTGCAGCCCGTGTACGGCGCCTTGTCCGACCGCATCGGACGCAGGCCTCTGAACCTGTTCAGCGTGATCTTCACCGGGCTCTTCGCATATCCGTTCTTCCTGCTGCTGGACACGGGTGTGCCCGTCGTCATCTGGCTGGCGATGATCCTGGCCACCTCGCTGGGTCTGGCTCCGATGATCGCCGTCCAACCGGCCTTCTACGCCGAGCTGTTCGGGGCCCGCGTGCGCTACACGGGGTTCGCGGCGTCGCGGGAGATCGGCGCCGCGCTCGCCGGGTTCTCGCCGTTCATCGCGGCTGCGCTGCTGGGGTACGCGGACGGCGACCCCTGGCTCGTCGCGGTGTTCATGGCGGGCACGGCGGTGGTCTCCCTCGTCGCGTTCCTCTACTCGAAGGAGTCCCGGGATACGGATGTCGGACTGGAGGAACACGCACCGGCGGGGCCGGCCGCACCAGCGCCACCAGCCGCACCGGCGGCACCGGCCGGGCCGGCCGGGCCCGCGTGATGGATCTGCGGGACAAGGTCGCCGTCGTCACCGGCGGCTGCACCGGCATCGGACGGGCGACGGCCCTCGCCCTCGCGGCCGCCGGTGTGCGCGGCATCGCGGCGAGCTGGACGCGCTCGGCCGAGGCCGCGGACGCGCTGGTCCGTGATGTGCCGCAACCGGGCTGCCAGGTCATGACGGCTCCCGCGGACGTGGCCGACGACGCGGCCGTACGGGCCTTCGCCGGCGATGTGCTGGAGCGGTTCGGGCGGGTGGACGTACTGGTCAACAACGCGGGCACCACCCGCCCCGTCCCCGAGGGCGACCTGGACGGGCTCGGCGATGAGATCTGGCACGAACTGCTGGACGTCAACGTCGTCGGGGCCTTCCGCAGCACCCGCGCCTTCGCGCCCGAGCTGCGCGAAGCCTCGGGTGCGGTCGTCAACGTCTCCTCCATCTCCGCCTACCGCGCGGGTGGTTCGTCGATCGCGTACGGCGTGAGCAAGGCGGCCATGCTGCAACTCACCCGGAACCTGGCCAACGCCCTCGCCCCGGACGTACGGGTCAACGCTGTCGCCCCCGGCACCGTCGCCACCCGCTGGCAGACCGCTCTGCACGGCGAGGAGGGCTTCGCCGAGCGGGCGCTCGCCGAGCGCGGGAACGTCCCGCTGCGGAGAACCGCGGGACCCGAGCATGTGGCACAGGCGGTGCTGGGGCTGCTGGGGATGGACATGGTGACGGGAGAAACGGTGATCGTGGACGGCGGCAAGCACATCCGCTACTGAGAGGGGGCCGGCGGGCGCGAGCGCCACAGCGCGGCCAGCACGGACCCGGCGAGTACGGCGACGGCGATGCTGAAGCCGATGCCGGCAGTGC
>DATMEI010000336.1:0-3534 GCA_035556995.1 Streptomyces sp. | reverse complement strand
GACCGCTGCGCTGCGCCGCGCCTTCCTCCAGCGCGTCGAGCACCACACCCGTCAACGCGCGCAGGGCGGTGGCCCCTTCGGTGCCACCCGCGAGCAGGTGGGCATCGTCGGCATACGCAGGCATGGGCTGGACTCTTTCGGCGTCGCGGTCCCACAACCCCGCGGTCCGGCGGGCACACACGAGGCGCCCGCCGGACCGAGGAGAAGTGGTGAGGTAGCCCTAACCTACGTGCGTACGCCGGTCGTTGATCTCGATACGGGCCCGGTTCGCCCGAAGGGGTGACCACCCACGATCACCAGGGGGGCACGCACCCACATGCGTGCCCCCCTGGCCCTTCCCCCGCGTGGGAGGCCGCCGTGCGTATGCCCTAGGGGTAGGACGTCACCGTCGCTACGTTGCTGCCCGAGTCGGCGGGTCCGCCCGTGTCGTTGATGACGTGCTGGATGGTGCCGGTGCCGCCCAGCGAGACCGACGTCATGTGATGGAACGTCACACCCCCCGCCTGCGGCACCTCGAACGACCTCTCACCGACCACGGAGCCGTTGACGTTGAAGAAGCAGTAACTGCCCAGCCCCCACGCCTCATGAGCGGTGACGGAGTCGGCGACCTTGTAGGCCGCGTAGCCACGCGTGTCACCGTTCATCCACGAGCCCTGGTCCGGCGGGTCGTAGGGCATCTCGTTCTGGAAGAAGTACGTCCTGCCGCGCTCACCGTTCCAGATGACCTGGTACTTCTTGTAATGCTCGGCGAACAGCCCGTACGCGATCACGTCGTCACCGTTGACGATCAGCCCCGTGTCGGCGGGATTGGTGTCCCAGCCGACGCCGTCACCGTGGTCGGCACGCCACAGCCACAGATGGTCGGCGATGACGTGCGAACTGTTGATGACGAGGCTCGTCTCGGCCTGCGCCGCGTTCGTCCCGCCGATGCGTACGAACACATCGTGCAGCGAGGTGGGGTTGCCCGAGTGGTCACCGTCGGCGCCCTCCGGGCCGATCTCGACCAGCGTGGGGGAGTTCTCCGTGCCCGCGTCGACGAGGAAGCCCGCAAGCTTGACGCCGTCCACGTCCCCCACGGTGAGCACGGCGTTGCCGGCCGTCGGTACGAGAGTCGCCAGACCGAGGCCGAGCACCACGGTGTCCGCGTTGCCGACCACGAGCGGCTCGTCGAAGGAGTAGACACCCGGAGGCAGCAGAAGATGCTTGCCGCCTTCCAAGGCCGCGTTGACGTCCGCCGCGGACTCGCCGTCCCGCAGGATGTGGAAGTCCTCCAGCGGCAGGGACTCGCCCTCGGGCGTGCCACCGGACCAGCTGGCACCGGAGGAATTCTCCCGCAGCGCAGGCACGAACACCCGGTATCCGCCGCCCTCTTCGACATACAGGAACGGCTTCTCCCGCACCTTCGGAGTCGTCCCGACGGTCGTGAACGGAGGAGACGGAAAACTGTCACCCGGGGCGTTCTTCGCACCCACGAACACCATGTTCCAGTTCGAGCCCTCCCAGCTGCCCCACTCGGTGTTGCGGGAGAGCCACTGCTGCTGCGAACCCGAGCGCACCTGCCCGTCCACCACCGTGTCGGCCATCAGCCCGCCGCTGGACCAACCGCCGTCGTCCAGCTCCAGATCGCCCTTCACGTGCATACGGCGGTACGGGGCGGCCTGCGAGACGGCCCACCTCTCCGTACCCGTCGCGGGAGTCACCGAGATGCCCTCGGCCGCACGCCAGAAGTTCTGCGTCGCGTTCCCGTCGAACCAGTCGGCCTCCGCGTGCACCGCACCCGAGACGCCGACGTCGTCAGGACTCAGACCGAGCCCGGCGACCTGGGTGAAGAAGCCGACGTTGACATCGACTTCGTACGAGCCGGGCTTGAACAGGAACGCGTGCCGCGCACCGCCGAACTGAGCGGTCTCCTGGGCCTGGAAGACCGAATCGACCTTCGCCTGTATCTCGCCGGCGGACATGTCGGGACTGAAGACGGAGACGTTCGGACCGAGATCCGGGTCAGCCGCCGCCCCGGCCGCCGACGGCCGGGAGCGGGAGGCCGCGGCGAGCGGGGGAGCGGCTGCGAGGCCGGCAGCGCCGAGACCGGAAGCGGCCAGCGCGGTGAGGACGGAACGGCGGCCGGGCCCGGGCCGCGGCGTGGGGGGTGTGGGTGGCATGGGGGTCCAACTCCTCGACGGTGTCAGGGTGGTGAGAGGGACCGTAGGACTGGACCAATCGTGGGTCAAGACTAAAGTTAAGACTTAAGGAAAGTCCCCACGCCCGACGGGACGCCCGACGGGACAGCCCCGGCGAAGAAGCCAACTCCCGTACCGACGCCACCCGTTACACCCGTAACAGCCGTCCCGCCCCTATGCCTCCCACAACCCCCGCACCCGCACCGCCCGCCGCAACTCATCCAACTGATCCACCAACTCCCGCCGCAGCGAAGGCGACACACCCTCCGCCTCCACGCACTCCTCCCCACGCCTCAGCACCCGGTCCTCGACGAACGTACGAGGAAACCCGGACCGCCCCACCATCTCCGCCCCCGCACCACCACGCCGCCCCGCCACCGGCACCGCATCCACGAAGAACCGCTCCACATACCCGCCCAGCAACCCCCGGTGCTCCGGCTGCCAGAACCCCTCCGCCGTCGCCCGCCACATGTAGTTCGACAACGCATCCGAAGCGAACATCGCCTCCCAAGCCGCCTCCTTCGCCGCCGCATCAGGCAACGCGGCCCGGCAACGAGCCGCCCCCTCCTCGCCCTTCGCACTCGGATCCGCCGCCAGCGCCGCACCGATCTCCGCACCGCCCACCGCGCCCAGCACCGACAACCGCAGCAGCAGCCGCCACCTCAACTCCGCATCCAGCACCGGCCCGCCGGGCACCGAACCGGCAGCCCACCACCCGTACAACTCATCCGGCGCCGACGCACAGTCGATGAACTGACGCACCGCCGTCAACCGCACCCCCGAGGCATCCCCGCCGGCCGCCGCCCCCTCCGACAGCACCTCACGGCACACACCGGCCAGCAACTCCAACGCCCCAACACGCCGGCCGGCAGGCAGAAAACGATCCGCGACCGCTCCACGCGCGAACTTCAGCACGCTCTGCAGCACCGCCACATCCGGCTCTCCCGGACAGTGCGCAGCCACCGCCCGAAGAAACTCACCAGGCGAGAGCTCACCGTCCCGCACCATGTCCCGTGCCGCGTTCCACACCACAGCGCGCGACAACGCATCCGGAAGCCCGGAAAGCGCACCCCGCACCGCCTCCCACGAACCCCCGTCCAACCGCACCTTCGCGTACGTCAGATCCCCGTCGTTCACCAGCACCAGATCAGGACGCGGTCCATCGGCCACTACCACCGACTCCGCCTCGTCCCACGCCACTTCACGCTCCAGCCGCTCCCGCAGCACGAGCCGGCCCGGATCAGCGGGCGCCACATCGTAGAGACCCAGACCCACCCGGTGCGGACGGCTCCCCTCATGCCGCAACGCAACCGACCACTGCCCGCTGCCCTCCGACACCTGCGGCGAAAGCGTGTCC
>DATMEI010000335.1:0-5422 GCA_035556995.1 Streptomyces sp. | reverse complement strand
ACACATGGCCAGAGACTGGTTCGCCCCAGGAACGGCTCGGCCGTTCGCGGGGCGCCGATCCGCCGTCTCGCGGCAGACGACGTCATGACCCGGGAATTCCCCGACGCCGAGGCAGCCTGCTCCGAGAACGAACGGGCCGCTATGCGGAGAGCCATCTCGCTGGCTCGGCGGGGGCTTGGCACGGTTTCGCCGAACCCGGTCGTGGGAGCAGTGGTCCTCGATCGCCACGGGCGGCAGGTGGGGGAGGGCTGGCACCGGAAGGCCGGGGGTCCTCATGCCGAGGTTCACGCTCTTCGGGCAGCCGGCCACCACGCTGAAGGTGGCACTGCCGTAGTCACATTGGAGCCCTGCAGCAGACAGGGGCGCACGGGGCCCTGCGCTCAGGCACTGCTCGACGCCGGGATCGTCCGGGTGATCTATGCCGTTCCCGACCCCACTCTCTCAGGGGAAGGCGCCTCATTCCTCCGCAGCACCGGCATCGATGTACACGCTGGGCTCCTGGCGGAACGCGCCACGGAGGTCAACCACGCCTGGCTGGCCGCTACGGTCAACCGGAGGCCGCACGTAACCCTCAAACTGGCGACAACTCTCGACGGACGCATCGCCGCACGAGACGGGAGCAGCCGCTGGATCACCGGCCCGGCCGCACGCCGCGACACACATCGCCTAAGGGCACGAGTCGACGCGATCGCCGTAGGCAGCACCACCGTCCTCGTCGACGATCCCGAGCTCACCGCACGCAACGCCGCCGGAGGCCCGCGAAGGCGGCAACCGGTCCGGGTGGTCTTCGACCGGCGGCTGCGTACCCCGGCCGGCTCCCGTCTCGCATCCGACGTCGCAGCCCCGACCTGGCTCCTGACAACCCGAGCGGCCGACCACCCCCTGGGCTCCGCCGAACTGATCACCGTGGAGCCCGGTCCACGCTTCCTCGACGAGTCGCTGTACAAGCTGTACGACAGGGGAATCCGGTCGCTTCTTGTCGAAGGGGGAGCCACGCTGGCCGCCGCCCTTCTCAGCGAGGCCCGGGTGGACCGGGTCATCTGGTACAGCGCCCCCCGCCTGCTCGGCCAGGACGGCGCGCCCGCGGTTCGCGGACTCGATGTGGCCACCTGCGGCGACGCCCCGAGTTTCCGCGTTCTCGACGCACGCCGACTCGGCGATGACGTGCGGACAGTACTGGAGCCGGCATCTCACCCCGTGAGGTAAGAGCGACGTGACGTGCGTTCGCACGCGTTCGGTACGGCGCCGACGTCAACGCCCTCGCGAGCCGAGCGACGTCAGGGATTGAAACGGAGCACCGCACGGCCGGACGACTGAGACGGGGCTGGCCGCCTTACGTGTCACGGAATTCCGCCGGGTGCACGAACTGTCACGCGTGCGTCTCCCAGTGGCTCAACTCCGGTGTCCCGGCGCCGGAAGTCGCCCGGCGGGCCGGTCACTCGGTGGAGGTGTTGCTCAAGATCTACGCCAAGTGCATCGACGGCCAGGAAGGCGAGATGAACGACCGCATCATGAAGGGACTGGGGGAGGAGCCCGAGAGGTAGGAAGAAGGCAGTCCGACAGACGAGAGCCCCGGAGAGATCCGGGGCTCTCGTCATGCCCGGACTTGCTGCGCGGCCACTCGCTGAAACCTGAGGTGACCTGCACCGATGCCCGCCAAGATCATGACGCTGTTACAACGTGATCACTGTCATGAGGCTGCTTCGAGCCGCATCCGGCTGCGCACGCGACAACGCCCCGCACTCAGCATCATGGCTGGCGGGGCGTTTGAGTACCTTCTGCGAGGTACCCCCGGCAGGATTCGAACCTGCGCACACGGCTCCGGAGGCCGTTGCTCTATCCCCTGAGCTACGGGGGCTCGTCGGCGCTGTCAGCGGCGACAGGAAGAACAGTACCAGCTTGGTGATGGTGCACCGGAACCAGGTTTTCGGGCTCCCGGGCCCGTGTGGATGTTGTGACGGAGTGGTTGCCCGCACGGGTGGAAAAGGGCAAAAGCCGGACGCCGGGGGAGGGGTGTGCCTAGGCTTTGTGGTGTGCCAGGTATGTCCGGCCGGGTCCTTGTCGTGGACGACGACAAGGTGGTCCGGCAGCTGATCAAGGTCAATCTCGAGCTGGAAGGCTTCGAGGTGGTGACCGCTTCCGATGGTGTCGAGTGCCTGGACGTCGTGCATGGTGTCCGCCCCGACCTCGTCACTCTCGACATCGCGATGCCCCGCCTCGACGGTCTGCGCACTGCCGCACGCCTCCGCTCCGATCCCCGTACGCGCCACATCCCGGTCGCGATCGTCAGCGGACGCACTCACTTCGACTGCGAGGAGGGGCAGGAGCCCCCCGTGGACGCTCTTCTGGCGAAGCCCTTCGAGCCTGCCGAACTGGTGCGGATGGTACGGCAGTTGACTGGCGCGGAGTCCGAGGAGGAGATGCCGGAGGAGGGGGAGGAACCGGTCGTTTGGCCGGTACGTCCCTGAGGCGGCAACTCTGCAAGTCCTCTCCTCCTGTCCGGCTGGCTCTCGGCCCGTCAACCAGTGTGAATCCGCTTACGGGTGATGTGCCGACACGCGCCCGTCATCAGCAGTGACGCCACGCCCCCGCCTGCGCGGCTGTTCCGTGGCGCAGCGCCTGCCAGGGGCAAACCGGTTCGCGCGCACCCACCCCCTCTCCCATACGCTTGCTCTGTGACACCCGCCCAGCTCTCCCGCACTGTGCTGCACACAGTGCGCTGCGCCGCCCAGAGCGGTGAGCTCGAGATCCCCGCTCCCCAAGGCTTCGAGCTGCCGCAGCGGCTTGTGGTCGAGGCGCCGCCGAGGCGCGGGAGCGGGGACTACTCGGTCAGCGTCGCGTTCCAGGTAGCGAAGGCGGCAGGTATGGCGCCGTACGACGTGGCCCGGGTGCTCCAGGCCAGGCTCGCGGAGCAGGAGGGTGTGCGGAGCGTGGAGATCGCGGGTGGCGGGTTCCTCAATGTCACCCTCGACGACCGGGCACGGGCGGCGCTCGTGGCAGCGCTGGCAGATTCCGCCGGCGAGAAGACCGCCAACGAGGCCACCGCCAACGAGGCCACCGCTAACGAGGCCACCGCTAACGAGGCCATCGTCAACGAGGCCACCGCAAACGACGCCCCCGCCGCCGACATCGCGCGTTGGAGCGCCGTCACCGGCGACGCCCCGGCAGCGCTCGCCGTACGGACCGCCCGGTCCAGCCCGCTCTTCCACGTGCAGTACGCCCACGCGCGCACCCGCGCCCTGTCGCGCAACGCCCGCGACCTGGGTTTCCACAGCGATGCGTACGCCGCCGGCGCCGAGCGGGAATCCCCGTACGGCACCCGCGCACGCGCCCTGCTCGCGCTCCTCGCCGACCACCGGCGGGTCAGCGAACAGGCCGACCCCGCCCGGCATGCCCGCCACCTCGTGGCTGTGGGCGATGCCTTCTTCGACTTCCACGACGACTGCCCGCCCCTGCCCGGTGGTGACGAGAAACCCGGGGCCGCCCACCGCGCCCGGCTGGCTCTCGTCGAAGCCACCGGGGCGGTGCTGGCAGGCGGCCTGTCCCAGCTCGGCGTGACCGCCCCCGCCCACCTCTGAGACCTCCCGGTGGACCGCCCAGTGGATCTCCCAGCTGGACCTCCCCGTGGATCTCCGAGTGAGACTTCCGGACTTCTGAGACCTCGCAAAGGACCGACGATCAACATGAACAACCTGCACACGCACACTGTGAGCGAGGCCCGCGCATGAGCCGCTCCGCGCACCCCGCAGGGCCGCGGTACGCCGATGTGATCCCCGAAGGGCACTACACGGCGCCGCCCGCCGACCTCAACGAACTGCATCCCCGCGTCTGGCCCCGTACGACCGCCCGTACCGCCACCGGCTCCGTCACGATCGGCGGGCTCGACGTCAATGAGCTGGCCGAGGAGTTCGGCACTCCGCTCTTCGTGCTCGACGAGGCGGACTTCCGCGCCCGCTGCCGCGCCTGGCGTGACGCGTTCGGGCCCGACGCCGACGTGTTCTACGCCGGGAAGGCCTTCCTCTCCCGTGCCGTCGTGCGCTGGCTGACCGAGGAGGGCCTCAACCTCGACGTCTGCTCCGGCGGCGAACTCGCCGTCGCCCTCGCCGCCGGCATGCCTCCCGAGCGGATCGCGCTGCACGGCAACAACAAGTCCTCCGCCGAGATCCATCAGGCCATCGAGGCGGGCGTCGGACGCATCGTCCTGGACTCCTTCCAGGAGATCGTCCGGGTCGCGCACATCGCCGACAGGCTCGGCAAGCGGCAGCCCGTCCAGATCCGGGTCACGGTCGGGGTCGAGGCGCACACCCACGAGTTCATCGCGACGGCTCACGAGGACCAGAAGTTCGGGCTCGCGCTGGCGGAGGGGCAGGCTGCCGAGGCGGTACGGCGCGTGCTGAAGCTGGACTCCCTGGAACTGATCGGCATCCACTCCCACATCGGTTCGCAGATCTTCGACACCTCGGGCTTCGAGGTCGCCGCGCACCGGGTCGTGGGTCTCCTCGCCGACATCCGGGACGAACACGGCCTGGAGCTGCCCGAGATCGATCTGGGCGGCGGTCTGGGTATCGCCTACACACCTGAGGACGACCCCAGCGAACCCCATGACATCGCCAAGTCGCTCCGCGAGATCGTCGGCCGTGAGTGCCGGGGCGCGGATCTGTCGGTGCCGCGGCTGTCCGTCGAGCCGGGCCGCGCCGTCGTCGGCCCCTCCGCCTGCACGGTCTACGAGGTCGGCACGGTCAAGGATCTGCAGGGCCTGCGTACGTACGTCAGCGTGGACGGCGGCATGTCCGACAACGTGCGCACCGCGCTCTACGACGCCGAGTACAGCGTCTCGCTGGTCTCCCGGACGTCCAGCGCCGACCCGATGCTCTCCCGCGTGGTCGGCAAGCACTGCGAGAGCGGCGACATCGTCGTACGGGACGCGTTCCTGCCGGCCGACGTCGCGCCGGGCGACCTGATCGCCGTTCCCGCGACGGGCGCCTACTGCCGTTCGATGGCGAACAACTACAACCACGCGCTGCGCCCGCCCGTCGTCGCCGTACAGGACGGTGCGGCCCGGGTGATCATCCGCAGGGAGACGGAAGAAGATCTCTTGCGACTCGATGTCGGTTAGCGAGATATACGTCCCACATGCTGGAACGAGCGTCAATTCTCCGGACCGGTACGTGAGACTGAGAGCACAGGAAATGACGAGAGGCGAGGTCGGATGATGCGTACGCGTCCGCTGAAGGTGGCGCTGCTGGGCTGTGGGGTCGTCGGCTCAGAGGTGGCACGCATCATGACGACGCACGCGGACGATCTCGCCGCCCGCATCGGCGCCCCGATCGAGCTGGCGGGGGTCGCGGTGCGCCGCCCCGACCGGGTGCGGGAGGGCATCGACCCGAAGCTCGTCACCACCGACGCCGCCGCTCTGGCCCGG
>DATMEI010000334.1:0-12955 GCA_035556995.1 Streptomyces sp. | reverse complement strand
TCGATGTAGGGGCCCGGCTCGATCGTCCCGTAGCTGATGTTGAGATCGTCGCTCGGATGCCGCACCCAGTGGTAGCAGGTGTAGTCGTGCACGGTGGCGACCCGGCCGGTGAGAAGGTAGGCGCGCAGGGTGAACAAGTGGTCCTCGAGCCGCACTTCACCCTCGGCGAAGCGCAGCCCGTTCTCCCGCAGGAAGTCACGCCGGAAGAGCTTGTGCACGGTCATCGACGCCAGCAGTGCGAGGTCCGACCGCAGGTCCGCGGCGGCGACCGGCTTCTCGAACAGGGCCTGCGGCGCGCGCCGTCCGTGTCCGGCCATCCGGCCTATCACGATGTCGGCTCCGGTTTCCTGCGCCCGCGTGTACGTCCGCTCCAAGGCCTCGGGAGCAAGCCAGTCGTCGTCATCGACGAAGTAGACGAACTCGCCACGGGCGGCATCCATGCCGATGTTGCGCGGCCTGCCGGGCCAGCCGGAGTTCGCGGTGCGTATCAGGCGCATCGCCGGTTCGGGTCCGTGGCCCGCGAGTTCGGACTCCAGTGTCGCGACCGTGTCGTCGGTGGAGCCGTCGTCGACGTAGACGACCTCGAAGTCCGATCGCGGCATGGTCTGGGCGAGGAAGGAGCGCAGTCCGGTCAGGACCGTCCCGCCGGTGTTGTGGGTGGGAACGACGATGCTCACCTTGACCGGCGCCTGGCCATCGGTGGAGGGCGTGGTGTGCACTGCGGCCTTTCGAGTGGATTGCGTCTCATTTACGTGCGTACCCGCGGACTTCAACGCGAAAGTGAACAGCTGTCGGCCAGTCGGAAGGCACCGTGTGAATCGCCTCTCCCCTCCGGGCACCGCCCACTTCGGAGCCTCCGGGTCCCCCGCCCGGCGTGGAAGATGCAGTGAGTGATCACACTCACGACGGGAGACGAGACCGAAGGCGTGGTGTGGGGCGGCGGGGCGGCATCCCCCCAACCAGGGCAACAAGGCCTGGCCGTCGAGGTGTTCGCGTCCGGCATCCGGTTGGCGAAGGGCGGACGGCCCCGTCGATGACCTGCCAACTCGCCCTTGAATCCCGCACGTTCACCGAGTTGATCGCCTGCCGCGATCAGTCCCGCCCGCCATCCGATCCGGCTCGGTGACTGGATGCGGTGACTCGTGACACAGGTGCCGCAAGCCCTGCGACACGGAACTCACCCTCGCGTCCACGTCGATGCTGCAGCGGACGTCAACCGATGGATCGGACCGGGCGTTCCTGGTCAAACCCGGGATGCGGGCAGCGGCGTCGGTACTGAGGCTGCGCGCGCGAGTATGCAGTCGAACTCGACCACCCGCCCTGTGGACTGCTCACGCGTGACGGGATACATGCCGGTGATCTCGAAGCCCGCGTCCTCGTAGGCGGCGATGGCCTCGGTCATGTGCGGGCTTCCCTCGTACAGCCGCAGTGGGGCGACCTCCGACTGCATCCCGACGAACTCGTCGATCCGTCGGCCTGCGCCGGCGAAGACCTCCATGTCGAAGCCCTGAGTGTCCATCTTCAGATAGGGCCGCGGGTTCGCGAGACCCTCCAGAGCGTGGTCCAGCACCTCGTCCAGCCGCCGGAGCTGCACCTGCGTGGTCTGGGTCGTGTTCGCAAATCGCTTGTAGCGCTTCTGTCCGTACGCGCTCGGCTCGAGCAGCGAGTTCATGGTCTTCCATCCCAGGAACATGCTCTCGACCGATTCGTCGCGCCCCAGCGCGCAGGGGTAGACCAGCCAGTCCGGGTCCCGTTGGGCGACTTTGCGGAGCCGGTCCAGGGCTTCCGGAACGGGCTCGAAGGAGACGATCCTGCCTCGGTAGCCGAACTCACGCAGCTGCTTGCCGTACTGCCCCTTGTTGGCCCCGACGTCGAAGACGCAGTTCACTTCGTAGTTGGCCAGCAAGTCGGCCACGTGCCTGGCACACAGGCTGCTTGAAGTCGTCTTGTGCAGGCCCCACCCGTCGGCAGAGGTATCCGACCGCTTGCCGCCGATCATCCAGGCGTCCGTGCTCACCTTCGTAGCGGTGTAGCCGCCGCGCCGGGAGACCACGGCCGCACCCGGCCCGAGTTCGAGTATTTGCACTCCCAACCGAGGGAGTGCAGCGAGTGCCCTTTTGAACATAGTTGCCATATTGTGAGGTTATCCGCGCATCTTCCGCCCCTGTCAAACGGAACGCCGGGACAGCGGCTGCGCCGACCCGGCACACGCAACTCCGCACCCTGGGTACCCAGTGGCGGCGCCACTAGACGTTGAAGCGGAACTCCACCACGTCGCCGTCCCGCATCACGTAGTCCTTGCCCTCCATACGGGCCTTGCCCTTGGCGCGGGCCTCGGCGACCGAGCCGGTCTCGACCAGGTCCTCGAAGGAGATGACCTCCGCCTTGATGAAGCCGCGCTGGAAGTCCGTGTGGATCACTCCCGCGGCCTCGGGGGCGGTGGCGCCCTTCTTGATCGTCCAGGCGCGGGACTCCTTCGGACCGGCAGTGAGGTACGTCTGCAGGCCGAGGGTGCGGAAGCCGACATGGGCGAGCGTGGCCAGGCCCGGCTCGTCCTGGCCGACGGTCTGCAGGAGTTCCAGCGCCTCGTCCTCGTCCAGCTCGGCGAGGTCGGCCTCCAGCTTGGCATTGAGGAAGACGGCCTCGGCCGGGGCGATCAGGGCGCGCTGGTCCGCCTTGAAGGCGTCGTCGGTGAGCTCTTCCTCGTCGACGTTGAAGACGTAGATGAACGGCTTCGTGGTCAGCAGGTGCAGCTCGTGCAGGGGCGCAGCCTCCTCGCTGCCCTGGGCGAGGCCGGCGGAGAAGAGAGTGCGGCCCTGCTCGAGGATGTCCTTGGCCTCCTGTACGGCCTTCACCTCGGACTGCTTGTCCTTCTTGACCCGGGCTTCCTTCTCCAGCCGGGGCAGCACCTTCTCGATGGTCTGCAGGTCGGCGAGGATCAGCTCGGTGTTGATCGTCTCGATGTCGTTCTTCGGCGAGATCTTGCCGTCGACGTGCACGACGTTGTCGTCGTGGAAGGCGCGGATGACCTGGCAGATGGCATCGGATTCACGGATGTTCGCCAGGAACTTGTTGCCCAGGCCCTCGCCCTCGCTCGCGCCGCGCACGATGCCCGCGATGTCCACGAAGTCGACGGTGGCGGGCAGGACCTTCTCCGACTTGAAGATCTCGGCGAGCTTGCCCAGACGGGGGTCCGGCACTCCGACCACGCCGACATTCGGCTCGATCGTGGCGAACGGATAGTTGGCCGCCAGTACCTCGTTCTTGGTCAGGGCGTTGAACAGGGTCGACTTGCCGACATTCGGCAGGCCGACGATTCCGATCGTGAGCGACACGTGGCGACTTCCCGTAGCGAGTATGTGCGGTGGAGATTGCAGAGCGTCCGGTCCGGGCCTGGGCTGCGCCGCCCATGAGCCGCCCGTGAGCCGCCCTGAAAGGCCGCCGGACCGGCCCCGGCGTCCGGACCGATGCACCAGTCTAGGGCTCGAACTGACGGCCAACGCGTGTCCGTCCCCGGTGAACCGCAGTGACGCGGCCTACGTTGGAGCCGTGGAACAGCAGCACAGCGCGCGTACGGGCCAGAAAGGCCCCGGTCAGGCGCAGGGGCAGGGGCACGGTCAGACCGAAGGTCAGGAGCCCGGGCAGAAGCAGGGGCAGAAGCGGAAGCAGAAGCAGAAGCAGGGCAAGGGTCCACGGCGCCGCAAGGGGTCGAAGCCAAGGCCCGCCGCAGCTGCCGCTGTCCCCGTGAAGCCCGCGGCTTCGCCGCTCAGCCCTGCTCCAGGACCCGCATCCGCCTCCCCGAAACCCCCTCGCCGCAGCGGCGTGGAGGCAGCAGGGCCGGAAGTCGCCGCGCTCTACCATGCGCAGCTCCGCTTCCCTCTCATTCCGGCCAGGCTGACCGACGCCCTCTCCTGGCTGCCGCGTGCCCGTCTCACAGCGCTGGGGACCGGTCTCCTCGCCGTGCTGGTGATGGTGCTGACCGGCTGGATCGACAGGATGCTGCTGGGCAGCTCGGTGACCTTCTACGGCGGGGTCTTCATCGTCACGAGCATGGTCTGCGCCGGATGGGTGCGTCCCGCCGACCTATACACCGCACCCGTCGCCGCCCCGCTCGCCTTCACCGCCGGTCTCTTCTTCATCAGCGGCGGCGCGGGCACCGAAGGCTTCATGGGGCATCTGACGAGCCTCTTCCCCGCCCTGGCCGTCAATGCGGTCTGGCTGTACGCGGGCACACTGCTCGCGGCGCTCGTCGCGCTCGTACGGAAGGTCGGGCTGGTCGTTCAGCGGTCGCGTGCACGTGCCCTGCTGAAGGCGCAGGACGAGGCCGAGGCCGACCTGTTCTGATCCGGCCTTCCCCGGTTCGTTCTGCGGATCAGCTCGTCCTGCGGGCTGCCGCCTCGGCACGCAGATCGCGGCGCAGCTCCTTGGGCAGGGAGAACTGCATGTGCTCCTCCACCGGCTGGACGATCTCCACGTCCTCCCAGCCCCGCTCGGACAGCCACTCCAGAACGCCGTCGACCAGCACGTCCGGAACGGAGGCGCCGGAGGAGAGGCCGACGGTCGTCACACCTTCGAGCCAGGACTCCTCGATCTCGTCGGCGCTGTCGACCAGGCGGCCGTCGCGGGCGCCGTGTGCGATGGCGGTCTCCACCAGGCGTACGGAGTTGGAGGAGTTCTTGGAGCCCACGACGAGGACGAACTCGGCGTCGGCGGCGACCTTCTTGATGGCCGTCTGGCGGTTCTGCGTCGCATAGCAGATGTCGTCGCTCGGCGGGGAGAGGAGGTTCGGGTAGCGGCCCTTCAGGGCGTCGACGGTCTCCATCGTCTCGTCGACCGAGAGCGTGGTCTGGGAGAGCCACACGACCTTCTCCGGGTCCCGGACCTCGACGTTCTCCACGTCCCCGGGGCCGTCGACGAGGGTGATGTGCTCGGGCGCCTCACCGCTCGTGCCGACGACCTCCTCGTGGCCGTCGTGGCCGATCAGGAGGATGTCGTAGTCCTCCTTGGCGTAGCGCACAGCTTCCTTGTGCACCTTCGTGACGAGCGGGCATGTGGCGTCGATCGTCGCCAACTTGCCGCGTTCCGCCTCCTTGTGGACCTCGGGGGCGACGCCGTGTGCCGAGAAGATCACGATCTCGCCCTCGGGCACTTCCTCCGTCTCCTCGACGAAGATCGCGCCCTTCCTCTCCAGGGTCTTCACCACGTACTTGTTGTGCACGATCTCGTGGCGCACATAGACCGGCGCGCCGTACTGCTCCAGGGCCTGTTCGACCGCGATGACGGCTCGGTCCACACCCGCGCAGTAGCCGCG
Organism: Streptomyces sp.; assembly: GCA_035556995.1. Lineage (GTDB taxonomy): Bacteria > Actinomycetota > Actinomycetes > Streptomycetales > Streptomycetaceae > Streptomyces. The sequence continues at coordinate 7,644 of DATMEI010000334.1, read as the reverse complement.
GGGCGCGGCGAGCAGGACACGGCGGTGCTTGTCGGGGGCGTCTGTGGCGGACGGGCGCGAGGGCGTTGCAGACATGCGTCCATCGTAAGGGCGAGGCGGGCGGCCCACGGCTCCCGGTTCGCGCGAAGGCACTCCATCCGGGGCAATGCGGATGAGCTGCCGGGAGTTGCGGGCAGGGCCGCCGCGAAGGCCGGGGTGTCGGCGGCGGCCATTAGTGTCGTCGTATGGCTCTCATCACCTCCCCCGAAGCTCCGGTTCCGGTCGGCGAGATCTCCCGGCTGATCGGCGGGTGGATCGACAGGCTCGGAGCGGTGTGGGTCGAAGGGCAGATCATTCAGCTCTCGCCGCGGCCGGGGGCCGGCATGGCGTTCCTCACGTTGCGCGACCCCTCGCGTGACGTGTCGATCAGCGTCACCTGCTTCCGCGACGTCTTCGACAGGGTCAAGGACGTCATCGGGGAGGGTGCACGGGTGGTCGTGCATGCGAAGCCCGTCTGGTACGGGCGCGGGGGCACGCTGTCGTTGAGGGCGGCCGACATCCGTCCGGTCGGGATCGGTGAACTGCTGGCGCGGCTGGAGCAGTTGAAGAAGTCACTGGCGGCGGAGGGGCTGTTCGCCGCGGAGCGCAAGCGTCCGCTGCCCTTCCTGCCTCATCGCATCGGCCTGGTCACCGGGCGCGCGTCCGACGCGGAGCGGGACGTGCTGCACACGGCCCGCGAGCGGTGGCCCGCCGTCCGCTTCGAGGTGCGGCACACGGCTGTGCAGGGCGTACGGGCTGTGCCGCAGGTCATCGAGGCGGTGCGCGAGCTGGACGCGCATCCCGAGGTCGACGTGATCATCGTGACGCGGGGCGGCGGCAGCATGGAGGACCTGCTGCCCTTCAGCGACGAACAGCTGGTGCGTACGGTCGCCGGCTGCCGTACGCCCGTCGTCTCGGCCATCGGGCACGAGGCGGACGCTCCACTGCTCGACCTCGTCGCCGACCTGCGCTCCCGCACACCGACGCACGCCGCCAAGGACGCCGTTCCGGATGTGGGCGAGGAGCACGAGCGGGTGCGGGAGTTGCGGGCGCGGGCGTACCGCGTGATCAACACCTTTCTGGACCGGGAGGACCGGGGCCTCACCGAAGTCATGAGCCGGCCGGCGATGGCAGACCCGCACACGATGGTGGCCGAACGGGCCGAGGAGGTCGGGTTCTTGCTGGAGCGTGCCCGGCGCACGCTGAAGCACCGCCTGGAGAGGGCGGAGGACGAGCTGACACACACACGTGCCCGGGTCGTGGCGCTCTCGCCCGCGGCGACGCTCCAGCGCGGTTACGCGGTGCTGCAACGTGAGGACGGCACTGTGATCAGGACGGCGGAGGAGACCGGCGAAGGGGACAAACTCCGGGCCAGGGTCTCGGAGGGGGAGTTCGGCGTGACTGTCGGTCCGCACGCTTAGGGTGGCCACATGACCTCGGACACGGACACGGAGACGGAAGCGGAGCCGGAATCGGGCGCCAAGGCGGCGACGGACGCGGCGCAGGCGCTGTCCGCGCTCAGCTACGAGCAGGCCCGGGGCGAACTGGTCCGTGTCGTCCAGCAGTTGGAGGCCGGCGGCGCCTCCCTGGAGGAGTCGCTGGCCCTGTGGGAGCGCGGCGAGGAGCTGGCGCGGGTCTGCCGGGAGTGGCTGGAAGGGGCGCGTGCGCGCCTGGACAAGGTGCTGGAGGCGGAGGCCGAGGCCGAGGAGGACCTGGAGGACCCGGAAGCCGGTCTGTCCCCGGAGGACTCGGACGATACGGAAGACGCGGAAGACACCGAATAAGCAGGACAAGAGCGCCCCGCTCGTGAAGCGGAAGACAGCGGAGATCTCCGGGTCCGATGGAGAACGTGCGCGGTGCACGCTTACGGTGGACCGTCCCCACTCGAACAACCGCGCGCAAAGGCAAGGCTTCCGCACATGACGCTCGCCCTCGATTCCACCGCTCAGGATCTCCTCTTCCGTGAGGCGCACACCGCGCAGACATTCACCGACGAGCCCGTCACCGACGAGCAGATGCGCGCGGTGCACGAACTGGTGAAGTACGCGCCCACAGCGTTCAATCAGTGCCCGCTGCGCGTGACGCTGGTCCGCTCCCCGGAGGCACGCGAGCGTCTTGTGAAGCACATGTCGGAGGGGAATCGTCCCAAGACGTCGACGGCACCGCTCACGGCGGTCCTCTCCGTCGACCTCCACTTCCACGAGCGGCTGCCCGAACTCCTCCCGCACGCCCCCAAGCTGAAGGACACCTTCTTCTCCGAGGCGGAGACGCGGCAGGTGCACGGCACCTTCAACGCCACGCTCCAGGCCGGTTACTTCATCCTCGGGATCCGCGCGGCCGGGCTCGCCGCCGGTCCGATGAGCGGCTTCGACCGTGACGGTGTCGACAAGGAGTTCTTCGGCGACGGCAGGCAGAAGACCCTGCTCGTGGTCAACATCGGCAAGCCGGGCGAGGAGGCGTACAGGCCGCGCTCGCCGCGGCTCACGTTCGAGGACGCGTTCACAACGGTCTGATCAGACCCGGCGGGTGGGGGCGGGGGGCGGCTGGTCAGCGCCGGGCGCTGCCACCACCGTCGCCGTCGCCGTCGCTCAACGCGGCAGCGAGCTGGCCGAGTTGCTTGAAGGACGCCGTGCCGGTGACGACGACGGTGTGACGGGCCTCCCGGCTCTCCCCCGCCTTCCGGCTGTCCTTCTCCGTCCCGCCGCCGGTGCCCTTCTCGGCGCCCTTTTCGGAGGCCTTGGCCGCGACCTCCCGTACGAGCGCGTCGTACTTCCCGCCCTCGTAGTGCGTCCACTCCTGGCCGTTGACGCGCGTGGTCTCCCCGGTCCTGCGCGCGCCTTGCGTGACGTCCTCTATGTACTTCGCCGACCGCGTCGCGTCGCTCTGCTCGACAGCCGCGTACTGCGTGTCCGGCGTCATGAAGCCCAGATGCCAGTCGGCGCTGCGGGAGCCGTCTGCCTCGTACGTCACGGAGGTGGCCCGCCAGGTCTTCGGCAGGCCTTGTGGCGCGAGCACCGGATAGGGGGCGGCGCGGCGTGCGGAGTCCAGCTCGATGCGGTAGCTGACGGGCTTGACCGGATCGATGTCCTCGTCGTGCGGGACGAAGAGGTAGATGAACCCGGCGGCGAGCAGGACGACCGCCAGTGAGGGCACCATGCCGCGCACTGTCCGCCCGCCTTGCCGCTTGTCTGCTTCTGCTGCCACGGTTCCATCGTCTCCTACGCCGGAGACGGCCAGGACAACGGGTCGGCCCACTTCCGCACGAGTGCTCATCCGTGGGGCCCTCTGCTCACCCTGAAGGATGCTGGGTACCCTCGTAGGCACCCTCAGTAGCCCGGCCGGCGCCCCAGCCGAGCAGAAAGGTGTGCCCCGATGACCGATCATCAGCACCTCCCCTCCCCGCTCGACGTCAGCCCCGAGGCCCCCGACCGCAACCTCGCCCTGGAACTCGTACGGGTCACCGAGGCCGGTGCGATGGCATCGGGCCGCTGGGTGGGCCGCGGCGACAAGAACGGCGCGGACGGCGCAGCTGTGAAGGCCATGCGCACCCTGGTCTCGACCGTCTCGATGAACGGCGTCGTCGTCATCGGCGAGGGCGAGAAGGACGAGGCCCCGATGCTCTTCAACGGGGAGCGTGTCGGAGACGGCACGGGCCCCGAGTGCGACATCGCCGTCGACCCGATCGACGGCACCACGCTCACCGCGAAGGGCATGACGAACGCGATCGCGGTGCTGGCCGCCGCCGACCGCGGCACCATGTTCGACCCGTCCGCGGTCTTCTACATGGACAAGCTGGTGACCGGCCCGGACGCGGCGGAGTTCGTCGACATCACCGCGCCCCCGGCCGTCAACGTCCGGCGCATCGCCAAGGCGAAGGGCTGCACGCCGGACGACGTGACCGTCGTCGTCCTCGAACGGCCGCGGCACGAGGGGATCGTGAAGGAGGTACGGGCGTCGGGCGCCCGTATCAAGTTCATCTCCGACGGCGACGTCGCGGGCGCGATCATGGCCGTACGGGAGGGCACCGGCGTCGATCTGCTGCTGGGCGTGGGCGGCACACCCGAGGGCATCATCGCGGCCTGCGCGATCAAGTGCCTGGGCGGCACCATCCAGGGCATGCTGTGGCCCAAGGACGACGAGGAACGGCAGCGCGCGATCGACGCCGGGCACGACCTGGACCGGGTGCTGCACACCGAGGATCTCGTCAGCGGCGAGAACGTCTTCTTCGTCGCCACCGGCATCACCGACGGCGACCTGCTGCGGGGCGTGCACTACCGGGGCGAGAGGGCGTTCACGGAGTCGCTGGTCATGCGGTCGAAGTCCGGCACGATCCGGATGATCGACTCGACGCACAAGCTGTCCAAGCTGCGCGCGTACAGCGCCATCGACTTCGACCGGGCCCGCTAGAGCCCGGCTTGCGCGCTGCCGTAACCGGACTCGGACCCGGACCCGGACCCGGGCTCGGTGACGGGGCGCTGGAGCAGCCGCTCGAAGCACAGGGAACTCTCCAGCCCGTAGTAGGCGCCGAAGTTCGGGATCCGCTCGTAGCCGGAGCGCGTGTAGAAGCGGACGGCGTCGGGCTGGCTGTCCCCGGTCTCCAGCCGGAGGCTCGTCCACGCCTGCCCGCGCGCCCAGCCCTCCAGCGTGCGCAGGATCCTCAGCGCGACGCCCGAACCCCGCCAGGGCGGGGCGACATACATGCGTTTGATCTCGCCGGCCCTTTCGCCGAGGTCGCGAAGTCCACCGCACGCAACGGCAGTTCCGCCGTCCTCGTAGGCGACGAAGAACGCCGCGATGTCCACAGCCGACGGCGCGACTCCGGGTTCGCTGTCCGGGGTGCCGTATCTCTCGGCGATCTCGGCTCGCTGCCGGGCACGCAGCGCAGTGGCGTCCGGGTCCGCCCAGGCGACCTGCTCGATCTTCATGCCGCGGGATTGTGCCGGGAGTCTGTTTCGCGCAGGTGAAACCCATGCACCACGGGATCCCGTGACTTCGGCCGCGGGAGTCTGCTCAGGCGATACGGGAGACCGGTGCTGCTGTCTCGCCGCCCGCAGCCGCGGCCTCGCGACGGCGGCGGCGGGCGAGGACCACGCGGCGCTCGGCGGCCGTGAGTCCGCCCCACACGCCGTAAGGCTCGGGCAGCACCAGGGCGTGTTCGCGGCATTCGACCATCACGGGGCATCGGGCGCAGACACGCTTCGCGGCCTGCTCGCGCGAAAGCCGCGCCGCCGTGGGCTCCTTCGACGGGGCGAAGAAGAGTCCCGCCTCATCCCGGCGGCAGACGGCCTCCGAGTGCCAGGGACCCGCCTCGTCCTCGCGCGCCGCAGCACGCTGCAAGGGGACGGGGGCGGCTGCCTGAAGGGACTGATGCGGCGGTTGCAGCACGGTCTACTCCTGACGAGACGACGGTGGGTTCACTACACCCGATTTGCTGCGCACGGCAGTTCGCGCTGCCGCCGTACGAGACACGATGCCCAGGCTCTACCCGCTGTACGCACCGGTATGCATACCGTAGGAATACGCGCCGTCACTCTGCAGTGCGCCCGCTCACGCCCCCCACCGGGACGCGTTCAGAATCTCGCCCAACTCTTGCTCGACCGCTCAGAGTTCCTTGCGCATCCGGTCACGCAGATCACGCAGCAACTTCCCACGTTTCGGTTTCGCATCGACGCCGCCGAAGATCGCCGCGCCCTGCACGAGCACCACCGGCGCGTGCGGGTCCTCGGCTTCCGAAGTACGCACGTCGAAGCCGCCGAAGATGCCCGCGCCCTTCTGCCGGAGCGTGACGTTCTCGGGCACGCGGATCTCGATGCCGCCGAAGATCGCTGTCGCGTTGATCTGCAGATGCTGCTGCTCGAAGACGGCCTCGGTCAGATCGATCTCGATACCGCCGAAGCAGGCGAAGGCGTTGATCTTGCGCGGTGCGCGGTAGCGGCCCTTACGGGCGGAGCCGCTGAAGATGGCGACGAGATTGTCCTTCGGGCCGCATCCGGGGTGCTGTCCGTCCGGGGCGGGCGCCGGCGCGGGAGCCGTGCCGGTGCCCGCGTGGGTGCGGCCCTGTGGCAGGTCGCGGACCAGCGGTTCCAGCTCACCGAGCGTCTTGGCGGCGTACACGCCGTCGATGCGCTCCGAGTGCTCCTCCGCATCGAGCCGGCCTTCCGCCAGGGCTTCGCGGAGGATGTCCGCGATGCGGTCGCGGTCGGCGTCCGAGGCGCGCACGGAGGTCTCGACCGCCTTTGCGTCCTTGACCTCGGGGCTGGTCGCGGGCTTCTTTTCCAGCGGAGAATCAGTCACAGGAGCAGACTACCCAAACGCGATAGATCGCGACTAGACCGCGGCCTGCATCAATAGGTAACGGCCTGCTGAGTCCGACCTCACCTCCACGGCCGCCTCCGGGCGCTCTACGCTGTTTGACGCGCTCTCCGCCTGGCTTCTCCCCCACGCTTCCCCCGGGGGACGCCCAGGAGGTGCCCGCAGCCGAGAGCCGTACGAGAGGAAGACCCCACCGATGGCCGCCAGCCCCCGCTCGTCCCACCCGGACTTCACTTACACGGATCTGCTTCCGCAGGGCGAGGACCCCACTCCGTACCGCCTCGTGACCGCCGGGGGCGTGCGCACCTTCGAGGCCGAGGGGCGCACCTTCCTGCAAGTGGAGCCGGAGGCGCTGCGCAAGCTCGCCGCCGAGGCGATGCACGACATCTCCCACTACCTGCGCCCGGAGCATCTCGCGCAGCTGCGGCGCATCCTGGACGACCCGGAAGCCAGCGCCAACGACCGTTTCGTGGCACTCGATCTGCTGAAGAACGCGAACATCGCGGCAGCCGGCGTCCTCCCGATGTGCCAGGACACCGGCACCGCGATCGTGATGGGAAAGCGCGGCCAGCAGGTGCTCACAGGGGGCGGCGACGAGGAAGCCCTCTCGCGCGGCATCTACGACGCCTACACCCAGCTCAACCTGCGCTACTCGCAGATGGCGCCGCTGACCATGTGGGACGAGAAGAACACCGGCTCGAATCTCCCGGCGCAGATCGAGCTGTACGCGGCCGACGGTGACGCGTACAAGTTCCTCTTCATGGCCAAGGGCGGCGGCAGCGCCAACAAGTCCTTCCTGTTCCAGGAGACGAAGGCCGTGCTCAACGAGGCGAGCATGATGAAGTTCCTGGAGGAGAAGATCCGTTCGCTGGGCACGGCCGCGTGTCCGCCGTACCACCTCGCTATCGTCGTCGGCGGTACGAGCGCCGAGTACGCCATGAAGACCGCCAAGTACGCCTCCGCCCACTACCTCGACGAACTGCCCGCCGAGGGCTCGCCGGCCGGGCACGGCTTCCGCGACAAGGAGCTGGAGCAGCAGGTCTTCGAGCTGACTCAGAAGATCGGCATCGGGGCGCAGTTCGGCGGCAAGTACTTCTGCCACGACGTACGGGTGGTGCGGCTGCCCCGGCACGGTGCGTCCTGCCCCGTGGCGATCGCCGTCTCCTGCTCCGCGGACCGTCAGGCCAAGGCGAAGATCACCGCCGAGGGCGTCTTCCTGGAGCAGCTGGAGACCGACCCGGCGCGTTTCCTCCCGGAGACGACCGACGAGCAGCTGACGGAGGGCGCCGGCGCAGAGAACGACGACGCGGTAAG
>DATMEI010000333.1:0-2770 GCA_035556995.1 Streptomyces sp. | reverse complement strand
CACGGCCGAGCAGCGCGGCCGGCGGCCCGGCGTGCTGACTGTCCGCGTCCCATGGACCGCGGGTGTACTCGCTGGGTACGAAACTCTCCTCCGCCACCTGCTCGAAGAAGGCCTCGGCGCTGCTGGTCCGCATGGTCACGGCTTGCTCTCCCTGCCCGCTGAAGTGGGTGATCAGGCTACGGGCAGGGCGGTCACGGTGTCACTGCGGGCGAGGTGCGGCCTCCGAGGTGACGGCGGGCCGGCGGCGCAAGCGGCGGACGCGGCGGACGGAGCGGGCGGCGAACGCGGCGACCAGCAGCAGGGCGAACACCCCGGAGATCAAGGGGAGTCCGAGCTGTTCCAGCCCGCCCGCGAGCCACCTCTGCATTACGCCCGCGGCGTCGATGACGGGGTCGGAGGTCCCGTTGCCGCTCAGGAGGCGGATCTCGTACCAGCCGTAGTACGCGGTGTAGGCGCCGACCAGCAGCAGCAGGAGGCCGCCGCCCAGCCGGGAGGCGACCGCGCCCAGACGCCTGAGGCGGCCGACGGCGGAGCTGCGGGTCAGGGCCACAGCCAGCGCGGCCGTGCCGACGATCGCGCCCATGCCTGCCGCGTACGCCCCGAACAGTACGAGCCCTTCGCCTGCCGAGCCGCTGCGGAACGCGGAGACCACGATCGCCAGGAAGGGTGCGATGGTGCAGCCGAGCGAGGCGACGGCGTACGCGCCGCCGAACAGCGCCATCGACGGCACAGAGCGCGTGACGCCGGGCGCCCGGCGGACCTTGGGCAGCAGCGCGGGCAGATCACGTCCGGCCAGCAGCCACACCCCGAGGGCGAGGAGAAGCAGGCCGAAGACGACGGTGAACCACGGCAGATGCTGCTGCACCTGACTCGCCACCGGCGCGACGGCCAGCCCGAACAGCCCGAAGACGGCCGCAAATCCCAGCGTCATGGCGGCGGTTGCGGCCAGCGCGCGGGCGACGGCGGCCGTACGGGTGGGGGAGTCGTCGCCCAGCACCAGCAGGGAGAGATAGGCGGGCAGGAGAGCGAACCCGCACGGGTTCACGGCCGCGAGCATGCCCGCGGTCAGAGCCAGCGCGAAGGGCAGATCGGCCATGGGCTGCTGGTTCTCCGCCCCGCCTCAGCCGGAGAGGCCGGAGACGATCTTGTCCAGCTCGGCGGGGTCCGACGGGGCGCCCTTGTGAACGGTCTTGCCGTTCTTGTCGAGCATGACGTACGAACTCTGCTGCGTGATCCCGAACTTCTCCCAGACGCTGCCCTTCTGGTCGTTCAGGTGCGTGAAGTTGCCGACCTTCTCGGTGCTGACGAACCCCTTGATGGGCTCGGTCTTGTCGAGCCCGGCGACGCCGACGAAGTTCACCTTGCCCTCGTACTTGTCGGCGAGCTTCGCCGTCTGCGCCGCCTGACCCCGGCACGTACCGCACCAGGGCGCCCAGAACCACAGCACCGCCGGCTTGTCGGCGAGCTTCTCGCCCTTGAACGTCTTCCCGTCGATGGTGGCGCTGGTGAACTTCAGCGACGCGGCGGTCGCATTCGTGCCGCCCTCGCCGGAGGAGTCCTCGCCGGAGGAGTCCTTGCCGGACCCGGCATCGGGCTTCTCCGCGTCGCCTGCCGCCTTGCCGGGCTCATCCGCCTTGTCGGCAGGGGCGGGGCTGCCCCCTTCGGATCCGCAACCGGTCACGGCGAGGGTGCTCGCCACGACAAGGGCGGTGAGGACTGCACGAGTTCGACCGGCACGCATCATCTGGCCCCTCGGGGAGGTGGAGTCTCGGACGCCAGACGCTAGGTGCTCGCACGCGGCGGCAGTCGGTCTTTAGCGTCAGCTGAGCATTCCGCGGCCGTTCCACAGGTGCCGCGTACGGAGGTACGCGGGGTTGACCGGCTGCGCAGTGAGCCGGTCGGTGTGTCCCCCCGCTCTGGCGCCCGGGGGCGTCAGGCCTCTTCGCCGTACAGGTCGGTGAGCAGGGTGACGGCGGCCTGGGTGGCGGGATGGGGGTCGTGCCGCCGCCAGATGAGGTGGACGGTGACGGGGTCGGCGTCGCGCACCGGGCGGTAGGCGATGCCGTCGCGGCGGTACTGGGTGGCGGTCGCCTGCGGGGTGACGCCGACGCACCGGCCGGTGGCGATGGCGGCGAGCCAGTCGTCGATGTCGTGCGTGTACTCCACGGCGGGGCGGGTGCCTTCGGGCCACAGGTCCAAGGTCGTGGTGCCGGTGCGGCGGTCCACCACCAGTGTGCGCTCGCGAATCTCCTGCAGCCGGATGCTGCGGCGCTTGGTCCATGGGTCGTCGGAGGCGAGGGCGAGGTAGCGGCGTTCGTGGCCGATGAGAGCGTCGGCGTAGCGGCGGGTGTCGATGGGGGTGCGGAGGACGGCCATGTCGCACAGGCCCTCGGCGAGGCCGCCGGTGGGGGTGTTGTGGCGGATCAGGTCGAGTTCGACGTCGGGGTAGCGGTCGTGCCAGCGGCGCTGGAACTCGGCGGTGTGGCGGCCCATCGCGGACCAGGCATGGCCGATGCGCAGCCGGGTGTGGCCGGTGGTGGCCTGGTGGACCAGTTCGTCGGTCTCGGCGAGCAGGTGGCGGGCGCGGGCGAGGACCTGCACGCCGGCGGTGGTGGGGGTGACAGTGCGGCTGGTGCGGTGCAGCAGTCGCACGCCGAGGATCCGCTCCAGCGCGAGCAGTGTGCGGGAGACCGCCGCCTGGGAGAGGCCCAGCTCGATCGCTGCGTCGGTGAAGCTGCCGGCGTCGATGATCGCGACCAGGCAGCGCAGG
>DATMEI010000332.1:0-2524 GCA_035556995.1 Streptomyces sp. | reverse complement strand
TCACCGAGGCGGCGGCGCGTACGGCCCGCAAGGTCACGGGCAAGCCCGCGGAGGCGACGGGGCCCGTGGTGCCGCGGCGCTTCACGGGGGAGCCGGACGAGGTGGACGAACCGGGCGGGCCGGGGCCGGAAGAGGCCGAGCGGGCGGGGGATGCGGGGCAGGCATGGCGCGACGAACTCGGATTCCTCGCGCCGGACCGTCCGTCCGTACTGGTCTCCGCGGGCGCCTGGGGAGTGGGCTCCCAACTGAGGGGCACAGCACGGCAGCTCGCGGGTCACGGCGTCTTCCCCGTGCTGCTGTGCGGTCACGACGAGCGGTTGCGGCGCCGCGCGGCACGGGTGCCCGGGACGCTCGCGCTCGGCTGGGTGGCCGACATGGCCGGCCTGATGACGGCGGCGGACGCACTCATCGACAACGCCGCCGGGCAGACAGCGGCGCAGGCACTGGCCGCAGGGCTGCCGGTGATCGGCTACCGGCCGCTCCCCGGGCACGGTGCCGAGGGCATGCAGGAGATGGCTGAGGCAGGGGCGTCCGAACTCGCCCGTGACAGCGAGGAGTTGATGCTCGCGCTGGAGAGGGTTCTGCGTACGGGACCGGTACGGGAAGAGCGCATCGCCAACGGCCGGGCGCTCTTCCGGGCGGACGCCGCACAGCGCATCGCGGAACTGGCCCTGGCCGGGGTGCGGGCCTGACGGACGGTCGTATGCATGTGGGGTGTTGCCGTGTTCGGTGGCCGGTCCCACGGAATCGGCGGCACCTGACCGCCCGCACCGTCGTCGTCGCCGTTGATGAGTCCCTTCACCCGGGAGCCCGTGAGTTGCCTGGTGGCCTCTGCCAACTCGTCCAGCGCGCACGGCCGTTCGGCACCGGTCACCGGTGGATGCGCCGGCGGCTGGGCACCGGTTCCTCTGGACCGGAGCGATCGAAGCCGGCCGGCAGGGCGGCCGGGCATGCCCGGGTTCACCCGGGTCGCCCGTTTCGCCGCCCGTCGGGCGGGAACGCGGGCCCGATGAGCGAACACGAGCGTTCCCGCACCGTGGCGGCCCTCCCGGAGGATGTCTTCGAGCAGGCCAGCGATGTCGGTCAGATCGACACATGGCTGCCGCGGGAGCTGCACGTACATCCCGAGGACATGCCGGCCGTCACCGTGCACGACGACGACACCGGCCGCGACGAGCCCGCGCTCCTCCGCGCACGGCGGGATCAGCTCCGCCTCGAATGGGGTACGCGGGAGGACGGGCGTTACGCGGGCTGGCTGCAGGTGGAGGGGATCGGCAGCGGCGCGAGCGCGGTCACCGTGCATCTGTCCTTCTTCGACGAGGGGCACGCACCCCCCGACAACGAGGTCACGGTGGCACTCGACGAGAGCCTGGACCGGCTGGCCGAGCAGGTCCGTCTGCGGGCGGACAAGGCGGGCTGACCGGCTCCGTCAGTCCTCGGCAGCCAGTCGCGCCCTCGGCGGTCAGCCGCCGTCAGGCCGCGTCGACGTCGTCGCCGTCCGCCACCAACGCGACCCACCCGTAAGGGAGTTCCTCACCGTCGACGGTGACCGCCTCGACGGTGCGGGTGAGGGGGTCGATGTCCGCCTCCACGCCTTCGCCGGCGTAGCGCGGATATCCCGTCGCGCCGAGCGCGCCCGTCTTCCGTACGCTCATCACGCGCAGCACGGGACCGTGAACCGGATGGCCCTCGATGTCGGCCGTCTGCGGCTTGAGGACGATGTCGTAGTGCGCTTCGCCAGAGCCCATGCTCCGACGATAATCCCGCATCTGTGGCCCCGCCTCCCGTCGGAGAACGTCGAGGTGAGGGGGCAGGGCCGGCGGTACGGCCCTGAGCGCGTGGGTGGCCCCCGGCGGTCACTTTCAGTCACTGGCGCGGCAGTGGGCGGCGGGGCCGTCAGATGACGTCGGCCGCCCGCAGCGCTTCGACGGCGTCCGCGGTGTGGCCCAGTTCGGCGAGGATCGTGTCGGTGTGCTCGCCCACATCCGGTACGGGGTCCATGCGCGCGCTCGTCCCGGCCAGGTCGACGGGCGGAAGCAGGGCCTGAACCGAAGCGCCGGGCACGCCCACTTCACGCCAGCGGTCGCGACCGCTCAGCACGGGGTGCTGAAGGAAGTCCGCCATGGAGTTGACCTCGGCGTAGGCGATGCCGATGCGGTCGAGAACCTCGATGATCTGTGCGCCGCCGGAGCGGGCGAACCGCTCCGCGACGAGGGTGTTGAGCGCCTCGCGGTTCGCGACGCGGGCGGAGGAGGTGGCGAAGCGCGGGTCGTCCGCGACGTCCGGCTGCTCCAGGAACTCCGAGCACAGGGCGGCCCATTCGCGTTCGTTCTGGATGGAGAAGAGCACGTCCTTGCCGTCGGCCGCGGTGTAGGCGCCGTAGGGGGCGATGGTGGGGTGCTGAGTGCCGATGCGCGGCGGCTGCGTACCGGAATGGCCTGTGTAGTAGGCGGGTTGGCCCATCCACTCGGCGAGCGCCTCGAAGAGGGAGACCTCGACGGCCCGTGCGACACCGGTGTTGGCA
>DATMEI010000331.1:0-4041 GCA_035556995.1 Streptomyces sp. | reverse complement strand
CACACCCGTTGAACAGGCGCTGAACAGGCATTTCACCCCGGCGGTCACGTGGCCGGCTCCTTCGCCCCGCGCGGCACGTGTCCTGGGACACAGTTTCGCCATGTGTGGAACCGGTCACCTGCCTCAGTGCGTTCTCTTCTGTAGAGCTGGGTCCGCACATGTCTCCTTGGTCCGGCACGAGGGAGTACGCGGTGATTCGGGGAGCTTGGGATTCTGACGCATATGGAGAAGCCTGTGACGACGCTGGGTAAGCACCGAAAGGCCATGTCGGCGACGGCTGTGCTGCTCGGCGGGGTGCTGACGCTGGGTGCCTGTGGAATGTCGGACAGTGGTGACGGGGCTGGCAAAGCCAAGTCGGAGACGCGAGGTAAGAAGAGTTCGGAGGCCCGAATAAAGATCGCCTCCAAGGACGGTTCGGAAGGCGCCAGCATCAACACCGGCGGCAACGTCTCCGTCAGCAAAGGCAAGCTCACCGACGTGAAGTTGATATCCGTCGAGGGGGGCACGTCCGTCGAAGGCACGATGTCCGGCGACAAGAAGTCGTGGAAGCCGGCGGACCAGCTGGAGCGGGCGACGCAGTACAAGATCACGGCGAAGGCGGAGGACGGCGGAGGCCGCAAGGCGGTCGAGAACTCGGCCTTCACCACCGTCTCCCCGGACAACAGCTTCATCGGCACCTACACGGGCGACGACGGCGCGAGCTTCGGCGTGGGCATGCCGGTTTCGATCAACTTCGACAAGGCCATCAGCAACAAGAAGGCCGTCCAGTCGGCGATCAAGGTCGACTCGACCAGCGGCCAGGAGGTCGCCGGGCACTGGTTCGACGACACCCGCCTCGACTTCCGCCCCCAGGAGTACTGGAAGCCCGGCTCCAAGGTCACCCTCGACCTCAAGCTCGACGGTGTGAAGGGCGCGCAGAACGTCACCGGCGTGCAGAACAAGAAGGTCACCTTCAACATCGGCCGCTCGCAGGTCAGCACCGTCGACGTGAAGAACCACAAGATGACGGTCGTGCGGGACGGCAAGGAGCTCAAGAGCTTCCCGATCTCGGCGGGCAGCGAGAAGAACCCCACGTACAACGGCAAGATGGCGATCTCCGAGAAGCACAAGGAGACGCGGATGGACGGCGACACGGTGGGCTTCGGCCGCAAGGGCGCCGAGGGGTACGACATCAAGGACGTCCCCCACGCCATGCGCCTGTCGACCTCCGGCACCTTCATCCACGGCAACTACTGGGGTGCGCCCTTCGGTTCGGGCAACACCAGCCACGGCTGCGTCGGGCTGAAGGACAAGCGCGGTGCGGGCGACAAGACCACCGACGCCGCATGGTTCTACGACAACTCGATGCTCGGCGACATCGTCGAGGTCAAGGGTTCCCCCGACAAGACCGTCCAGCCTGACAACGGCCTCAACGGCTGGAACATGAGCTGGGCGGAGTGGAAGGCGGGCTCCGCCGTCTGAGGCGAGCCAGCCGGAGCAGCTGAGCGAGCTGAGCGGTCGTCGACCGTCAGGCGGGCCGGTCAGGCCGGTCGCATAACGGTACGAAGGGCGGGGTACGGGCTAACAGCCCGTACCCCGCCCTTCTTTGCGCCCTGCTCCTGCCCCTCCTGTTCCTGTGCCGCGCCTGTCGCGCGCCGTTTCTACAGCCCCATCACCTCGGGCTGCGCGGCCAGTTCCAGAAACGGCCGGCGGGGATCGTCGAGGAGACGTCTGCGCTCCAGGTCCAACATCCCTCCGACACTGGCCACTTGGGCCGCGATACGGCCGTCGGACGTACGGATGTCGTGCACGACCTCGAACGTCTTGCCCTCTCCCCACCGGAACAGACAGGTGATCTCGACGTCGTCGCCCGACCGCAGCTCCCGCCGGTACTTGACGGTGGTCTCCAGGACCACCGGGCCCACCCCAGCGGCGAGAAGGCCGGCCTGCCGGACTCCGGCAGCCTCCAGCATCATCCAGCGGGAGTGCTCCGCGTACTGCAGATAGACGCTCTGATTGAGGTGCCCCTGGGCATCGGTCTCGTATCCGCGAACGGTGACCGGGACGGTGAACTCTTCAGCCATGAGGCCCAGTTCTACTCGACGCACCACTTGGCGTCTGTCCCGGCATGCCGCTCATCAGCCGCCGAGCTGGGCCAGCACCGTCTCGTTGAACGCCTTGAGGTCGTCCGGCTTCCGGCTGGTGACGATCGGGTTCGGGCCGTCGACGTCGGCGACTGCCTCCTCGTCGACCCAGTCTGCCCCGGCGTTGCGCAGATCGGTCTCCAGGCTGGGCCACGAGGTGACCGTACGGTCGCGTACGACGTCCGCCTCGATCAGCATCCACGGGGCGTGGCAGATCGCCGCGATCAGCTTGCCCGCCTCGGAGAAGGTCTTCACCAGCCGCACGGCGTCGTCGTCCAGCCGCAGCAGGTCCGGGTTCGCCACCCCGCCGGGAAGCAGCAGAGCGTCGTACTCCTCCGCGGACGCCTCGTCGACGGTCTGGTCCACCTGGAAGGTGTCGGCCTTGTCGAGATGGTCGAACGCCTGGATACGGCCTGCCCTCGTGGACACCAGCCGCGGGGTGTGCCCGGCGTCCGTCATGGCCTTCCACGGCTCTGTCAGCTCGATCTCCTCGACCCCCTCGGGGGCGAGGAGAAACGCGATGCGCATGTTGCCACTTCCTTCCAGGCGTGTGGGCCTTCCAAGCACGTCGGCCTTCCAAGCACGTCCCCTATCCACGCGCGCCGACGCGGAGAGTCCCCTGCCGGGTCCCCAGCGCCGCGGGGCTCATGCAGGAGCCGGCGAGGTGGGCACGGGCGGCTGCCCGCGCGCCTCAGACCGTCCGGTCCGCCTCCGCCAGTGGACGGTGCACCGTGCTGAGCAGGACGGCACCCGCGATGACGCTCACGGCGCCGAGGAGGAAGGGGACATGGGCGTTGTAGTGCTCGACGAGCTTGCCCGCGGCGAAGGGCGCGAGACCGCCGCCGATGAAGCGGACGAAGCCGTACGTCGCCGAGGCCACCGGACGCGGAACCGGCGCGATGCTCATCACGGCAGTGGTGACGAGGGTGTTGTTCACACCGATGAAGGCACCCGCGACGATCACCGCACCGATCACGACCCAGCGCTCGTCCGGGAAGATGCCGATCAGGGCGAGGTCGGCGGCCATGAGGACGAGATTGCCGTAGAGCGTGCGGGGCGTGCCGAACCAGCCGCGCAGCGCGGGGGCGCCGAAGACCGCGAACACGGCGACGAGGAGTCCCCAGGCGAAGAAGACCCAGCCGAGCTCGATCGCGGAGAGATGCATCAGGAACGGGGCGTAGCCGAGCAGTGTGAAGAAGCCCCAGTTGTAGAGCAGCCCCGTGACGCTCGTGGTGGCCAGCGCACGGTGACGCAGCGCGGCGAGGGGTTCGATGAGGGATTCGGGCCGCTCGGGAGCGGGGGACGCGGGCAGCAGCACAACCGTGGCGACGAGTGCGCCCGCCATGAGGACGGAGACGCCGAAGAAGGGGCCGCGCCAGCTGACATCGCCGAGCAGGCCGCCCAGCAGCGGGCCCGTGGCGATGCCGACGCCGAGCGCGGTCTCGTACAGCACGATCGCGCCGGCGAAGCCGCCGCTGGCCGAGCCGACGATGACGGCGAGGGACGTCGCGATGAACAGCGCGTTGCCCAGGCCCCATCCGGCGCGGAAGCCGATGATCCCGTCGATGCTGCCGGCCGTCCCCGCGAGCGCGGAGAAGACGACGATGACGACGAGGCCGGCGATGAGGGTCCGCTTGGGGCCGAGGCGGCTGGAGACCCAGCCGGTGATCAGCATGGCCACGGCTGTCACCACCAGATAGCTGGTGAACAGCAGCGTCACCTGGCTGGGAGTGGCGTCCAACTGGCTTGAGAGCGCGGGCAGGATGGGGTCCACGAGCCCGATCCCCATGAAGGAGATCACGCAGGCGAACGCCACGGCCCAGACGGCCTTGGGCTGACGGAAGGGGCTCTGGGGGCGTTCCGGGGTGCGGGGGGCGGCGGGCGCCCGTCCGGGTCGGGTGGCTGTGCGGGCGAGGTC
>DATMEI010000330.1:0-3053 GCA_035556995.1 Streptomyces sp. | reverse complement strand
ATCCTGCGGCGCGAGCTGCGCGCTGCGGAGGCCGGAAACAAATAGGCCCGGGCCGGGAGACGAGTTCCGGGCGGGAGACGACCCGGGCGGACGATCCGGCCGGGAGACGACGGAGAGGATGAGCGCGAATGACCCGAGTCGCCGAACAGGCAGAGCCCGACGGGCCGTTGGTGCGCAGCGCGCACGAGAAGGGCATCACCACCCTCACGCTCGACTCCCCGCACAACCGCAACGCGCTGTCCGTCGGCCTCGTCAGCGAGCTGTACGCGCAGCTGGGGAAGGCCGCGGAGGACGAACAGACCCGGGCGCTGGTGCTCACACACACCGGCAACACCTTCTGCGCGGGCGCCGATCTGCGTGAGGGCAGCGGCAGTCCGGGCGACCTCGCGGCGGTGCTGCGCACCATCGTCGAGCTGCCCAAGCCGGTCGTCGCGCGTATCGACGGGCATGTACGGGCGGGCGGTACGGGACTTCTGGGCGCCTGCGACATCTCGGTGGCCGGCCCGGCCTCCAGTTTCGCCTTCACCGAGGCGCGGATCGGGGTGGCTCCGGCCGTGATCTCGATGCCGCTGCTGCCCCGGATCGACGCGCGGGCAGCGGCCCGCTACTACCTCACGGGTGAGCGCTTCGACGCGGCGGAGGCCGCCCGCATCGGGCTGGTGACGCTGGCGGCAGGGGACGGTGAGGACGCGGACGGCTTGCTGGCACCCGTGCTGGACGGTCTGCGGCGCGGCTCGCCGCAGGGGCTCGCGGAGTCGAAACGGCTGGTCACGGCGGAGGTGCTGCGGGTCTTCGACAGGGACACCGATAGCCTCGCGGAGCTGTCCGCGCGGCTCTTCGCCTCCGACGAGGCCCGCGAGGGCATGTCCGCCTTCCTCGAACGACGGGAGCCCGCATGGGTGCCGTGAACACCCGCGGCGCCGCACCCAAGCAGGACCGCAGCCGTGCGACGCGGCAGCGGCTGCTGGAGTCGGCCGTGACGTGCCTGGCCGAGCAGGGCTGGTCGGGCAGCACGGTCACCGTCGTTGCCGAGCACGCAGGCGTCTCGCGTGGCGCCGCGCAGCACCATTTCCCCACCCGCGAGGACCTGTTCACGGCCGCGGTCGAGTACGTGGCCGAGGAGCGGTCGAAGGCGCTGCTGACGCTGCCGACGCCACCGGACACGTCGGCGGCCGTCGAGATGCTGGTCGCGCTCTTCACAGGTCCGCTCTTCCGTGCCGCTCTCCAGCTGTGGGTGGCCGCCTCGAACGAGCAGCAACTGAGCCCCCGCGTCACCGCGTTGGAGGCACGCATCGGGCGGGAGACGCACCGGATGGCGGTGGATCTGCTCGGCGCCGACGAATCGGTGCCGGGCGTGCGCGAGACCGTACAGGGAATGCTGGACATGGCACGCGGCCTCGGTCTCGCGAACCTGCTGACGGACGACAGCGCGCGGCGTGAGCGGGTCGTCGCGCAGTGGGCGCTGATCGTGCGGGACGCGCTGGCGCGCTGAGCCCAGCCGACGGGTATGGCGCCCCGACCCGAGCCCGGAGAGGACGCCGCCCCAACCCTCTCCGGCCCTCCGCGTTTCCGACGCGCGCCTGGTCAGGAGTCGCCGAGCGCCCAGCCAACGAGAATCAAGGCCGTCAGCACGCTCACGTTCGCCAGAACGGTCCACCGCAGCTCTGACGACCGCTGGGTCGGTTCCGGACGACAGCGTGGGCAGCGGCACGGGGGATACCGCGTGCCCCCATCCCACAGGCCCCCCTCGGGAAGATCGAGGGTGCCCACGCGGTAGGTGACCTTGGTGCTCCACGTACGGCCGGAATCTCTCGACACCCGCAGCGAGAGCAAACTGCGCGGTTCCGGTTCCCTCGGGGCGGGCGGCTCGGAGCCGTATGCGGCGTTCACAGGTAGATTTGAGCGTCGCAGGAGGCGCAGTAGGTCTTGCCGTCCCGCTGCACCGTCCGGGAGTGCAAGCAGCCTTGGCCCGGGGGCTGTTCCTGTACCTGCACCTTCGACGGGTTCGCCGTCCGCTCCCGGCCACCGCCACGTGGGCGGATAGAGACCATGTCCCGGGGAGGGGACATGCGTTGCGGGTCTGTGAACTTCGGAATCACGTCCACGAGTACACCGGCGAAGCCAGTTTCCATGTCGCGCACGAGTGCTCCCCGGTACGCCTCAAGAGGGGCCGCACTCATCGAACCGTCCCCCTCGCAATGACGGCCGCCAGCTCCAGGGCCACGGGCGGGGAGATCTCACCCAGGACCACCAGACCGTGCGTCTGCTTCTGCCTCACGTCCATCACAGGGAACTGAATCCCTGCGTACTTGAGCGACGCCGCCAACTCGTCGCGGGCGTCCTCTGCCTCGTTGATCCGGCTGTTTGAAGACTGTTCTGCTGCCATGCCGCCATGCCTCCTGCCCAGCGCTGTCCGTTGCTTTCCGTGTCAGCGTGACCACTCAGCGAGTAGTCTGAAAGCGGTGAGGACCCTCCAAGAGCGCTTGTCAAGAGGGGCGTTGGACGCATGGGCAACGGTGGGCAGCGGCAGGAGCTGGCGATCTCGCGGCAGAAGTACGGGGAGGAATTACGGCGAAGGCGCGAAGCAGCCGGACACACTCAGGAGTCCCTGGCGGATGAGGTGATCTGTTCCCCGTCGATGATCGCGCACATCGAGGCGGGACGACGCAGGCCGCAACTCGACGACGCCCAGCGCATCGACAAGCACCTGGGTACAGACGGGTTCTTCGAGCGCTTCCTGCCGACCCTCGACCACGCGCAGTTCGCCGACCACTTCGAGGAAGCCGCCGAAGCCGAGCAACAAGCTTCTGTGATCGAGGAGTACGCGGTATCCCTGGTGCCCGGCATCTTGCAGACCGAGGCGTACGCACGAGCCGTGTTCCAGGCCACCGAGCCGTACCTGCCTGCCGAGGTCATTGACAAACGAGTTGTCAACAGGCGGGGCCGTGCCCGCATCCTCGATGACCCCACAGGGCCCAGGGTCTGGGCGATCTTGAGCGAGAACGTGATCCGTACTGTGGTCGGTGGTCCGGCTGCCATGGCCGAACAGCTGT
>DATMEI010000329.1:0-2613 GCA_035556995.1 Streptomyces sp. | reverse complement strand
ACTTCCAGGTAGCACTTGAGCTTCGGCTCGGTCCCGCTCGGACGTACCACCACGCGGGCCTTCTCCACACCCGCCTCCGGGTCACCCGACAGCTGGTAGCGCAGGCCGTCTGTGGGCGGAAGCTGCTCGGTGCCCTCGGTGAGGTCCTCGGCGGAGACGACGGCGAGACCCGCGAGCGTGGCCGGGCGATGCGCGCGGAGGCGTTCCATCGCGGACG
Organism: Streptomyces sp.; assembly: GCA_035556995.1. Taxonomy (GTDB): domain Bacteria; phylum Actinomycetota; class Actinomycetes; order Streptomycetales; family Streptomycetaceae; genus Streptomyces. The sequence goes on along the minus strand of DATMEI010000329.1, from coordinate 2,396 downwards.
CGATGAGCGACAAGTCATCGACACGCACCGACAGCTGGTCGGTCGCGTGCAGCCCGTGCTCCACAGCCAGGTCGTCGAGCAGATCGGTCAACGACCGGTCCGCCTGCTTGAGTTCGGCCGCCAGCTCGGCGATGAGGAGAGCGGCAGTGATGCCGTCCTTGTCGCGTACGCCGTGCGGGTCGACGCAGTAGCCGAGGGCCTCCTCGCAGCCGTAACGCAGATTCTCCACGCGGGCCAGCCACTTGAAGCCGGTCAGAGTCTCCTCGTACGGAAGGTCCGCCGCCCGTGCGATCCGCGAGACCAGCGACGAGGACACGATCGTCGTGGCGAACGTGCCGCGCGCCCGCTTGTGCACGAGATGCGTGGCGAGCAGCGCCCCGACGTCGTCGCCGCGCAGCATCCGCCAGCCGCTGCCGGCGCCCGCATCGGGCACGGCGACCGCGCACCGGTCGGCGTCGGGGTCGTTGGCGATGACGAGATCGACGGGTCCGGAGGTGGAGGCGGTCTCGCGGGCCGTCGCGAAAGCGAGGTCCATCGCGCCCGGCTCCTCCGGATTGGGGAACGCGACGGTGGGGAAGTCCGGGTCGGGATCTGCCTGTTGAGGCACCGCGACCGGGTCGGGGAAGCCCGTCCGGCGGAACGCCGAGTGCAGCGTGGCCGAGCCGACGCCGTGCAGCGCGGTGTGCACGACACGCACGTCGCGCGGCGACCCCTCGGTCAGCACCGCACCCGTACGGGCCAGATAGCGGTCGACGATCTCCTCGTCCAGGACGTCCCAGCCGCTCTGCGGACGTGCCACCCCGGCGAGCGGTCCGACGGCTTCGATCGCGGCGGCGATCTCCGCGTCGGCGGGCGGAACGATCTGCGAGCCCCCGCCCAGATAGACCTTGTAGCCGTTGTCACGGGGCGGGTTGTGGCTGGCGGTGACCATGACGCCCGCGGCGGCGCCGAGCCGGCGGATGGCGAAGGCGAGCACGGGAGTGGGCAGCGGCCCGGGCAGCAGAGCCGCACGCAGCCCCGCACCCGTCATGACGGAGGCCGTCTCGCAGGCGAAGTCGAAACTCTTGTGGCGGGCGTCGTACCCGACGACGACGAGGGCAGGAGCGGTGGAACCGCCGGAGGGCGCCTGGCCGCGCAGATACGCGGCGAGCCCGGCCGCAGCGCGGATCACGACGGAACGGTTCATCCGCATCGGCCCCGCGCCCAGCTCACCCCGCAGCCCGGCCGTACCGAACTGGAGAGTGCCGGAGAAACGAGCGGCCAGCTCCTCGTGGTCCTCGACCTCGATGAGCTTCGCCAGCTCCTCGCGGGTCTCCGGATCCGGGTCCTCGGCCAGCCAGGCCCGGGCGCGGGCGGTCAGCTCCGTGACATCGTCCTGCACAGCTTCTGCCTCTCTCTCCGTGTACCGCGGTTCCTCACGGACGGACTGCTGTCGCGTGCCGGCACCGTCAGAGCCGGTTCAGCACCCGCGCCAGCAGCGAACCCATCCTGGACGCCGAATCGCGGCCCGCCTGGAGCACTTCCTCATGGTTGAGGGGTTCGCCCGTCATGCCCGCCGCGAGATTGGTCACCAGCGAGATGCCCAGCACCTCCGCGCCCGCCTCGCGGGCCGCGATCGCCTCCAGCACGGTGGACATGCCGACAAGGTCCCCGCCGATCGCCCGGACCATGCCGATCTCTGCGGGTGTCTCGTAGTGCGGGCCGGGAAGCTGCACGTAGACGCCCTCCTGCAGGGAGGAGTCGACCTCCTGGCAGAGGGAGCGCAGACGCGGAGAGTAGAGGTCGGTGAGGTCGACGAAGTTCGCGCCGACGATGGGGGAGGTGGCGGTCAGATTGATGTGGTCCTTGATGAGGACGGGCTGGCCCTGCACCATGTCGCCGCGCAGACCGCCGCAGCCGTTGGTCAGCACGACCGTCTTGCAGCCGGCGGCGACGGCCGTACGTACGCCGTGTGTGACGGCGGCGACGCCGCGGCCCTCGTAGTAGTGCGTACGGCCGAGGAAGACGAGCACCCGCTTGTCGCCCAGCTCATGGGAACGCACCGTCCCCGCGTGCCCCTCCACGGCGGGCGCGGGGAAACCGGGCAGCTCCGTCACCGGGAACTCGGACTCGGGCGTCCCCAGCGCGTCGGCGGCGGGCACCCAGCCGGAACCCATCACGAGGACGACGTCGTGGCTGTCCGTGCCGGTCAGCTCCCGCAGCCGCGCGGCGGCGACATCGGCGGAACGGTACGGATCATCGGCGGTGTTCGAGGCTGAAGCGTTCACGCGTTGAGCGTAGCCTGTCAGAGCCTACGCGCGTAGACGGCCCATGGGATTTACGCGGGTTCCACACAGGTGTTCGCTCGCGCGCTTTGCGGGTGCGGGGTGCGCGTTACTGGGTGGTGGGGTGCGGGT
>DATMEI010000328.1:0-10037 GCA_035556995.1 Streptomyces sp. | reverse complement strand
GGCTTCCCAGCCGTGAGCCCACTCCGCAGCAGCATTTCAACGACACCCACTTCGACGCGGACGTCCAGCAGGCGCTGGACACTCTCGCGCCGGAGTTCCGGGCGGCTGTGGTGCTCTGCGACATCGAAGGCCTGTCGTACGAGGAGATCGCGGCCACGCTCGGCGTGAAGCTGGGCACCGTGCGCAGCCGGATCCACCGGGGACGCTCGCAGCTGCGCAAGGGGCTGCAGCACCGCTCTCCCGAGGCGCGCGCAGAGCAGCAGCGCGCCCTGAGCGCGGCGGCCCCGGGTGTCGGAAGTGGGGAGGTCGGTGCTGCGTGAGTGGCACAGGCATGGGGCGTCAACTGCCGCAGCCGGAGAAGGGACTCACACCCGCCGAGCAGCATCTCGGTGACCGCCTCGCTGCGTTGATCGACGGAGAGCTGGGCCATGACGCACGCGAGCGCGTGCTGTCGCACCTGGCGACCTGCCGTAGCTGCAAGACGGAGGCCGACGCTCAGCGCCGCGTGAAGAACGTCTTCGCGGACACCGCGCCGCCGCCTCCTTCGGACGGTCTGCTGGCGCGGCTGCAAGGCCTGCCCGCAGGAAGCCCCGACGACCCGCGTGACGACGACGGTGGCGACAGCCCGCGTGGTGGCTCGGGCGGCGGATTCCCGCAGGCCGCGCCGACGACTCCGGCAGGGGGCCTCAGCGCCTCGGCCTGGGCTTTCGACTATCTGCGCGGTGGAAGAGCGACCAGCGCGCTTTCCCCGGACCGCGGCTTCCGGATACAGGACATGGACCGGTCCTCACGCGGCCGTCGCTTCGCTTTCGCGGCAGCAGGCGCCGTCTCTCTCGCCGCCCTCGCCCTCGGGGGCGGGCTGGGTTCCGGCGCGGCGGGGGGCGTACCGACGGTAGCCAAGGGAGACACCGGCGGTGCCACGGCCAGCTCGGTCCGTACGGCATCGTCCGCATCGAGTGCCGAACGTGACCGCCGGCGCCGCGACACCGGCAGCTTCCGGAGCGAACGGAGCGGCGGTGCCTTGAGCGTGAGCACGGCGACCGGCAACGCCACAGGCGCAGCTGCGAGGCCGGACCGCGACACCTCTTTCCATCCCGGTGCCCCTTGGGCGGCACCGACGGCGCCCCCGGCGTCACAGGACGATGTCCCCCAGACCGTCTATCCGTTTCTCCGGGACGCTCTTTTCGCCTCGCCGCTGACACGGTCCGCGCTGCCTTCGGTCTCCGATGACTCGTACAACTCCTACGACGCCGAGTCGTATGCGGGAATGCCCGTTGATGCGTTCCCGGGCAGCTCACCCATGGCCAGCGCGCCCGCGCCCTCTCCGGTCGTCACGGCGGCGCCGCCGCAGGGCTGACGCCGCCGCAGTACCGAGGCCCGCCATCGCTGCGTCCGGTTCATGAAACTGATTGAATTCCCGTGGTACGAGGGCGAATTGCCCTGCGTGGCGAACAACGGGGAGAGCATGGACGAGAAGTCCACGGGGCCACAGCCGAAGCGGTGGAGCCGCCCACGCAGCAACGCAGGCAGCGGAAACCCCGAGCGTGCGCCGGTCTCACCGCAGAGTTCTCACGGGCCGACGGATCCGCCGGGAGGCAGCCCCCGCGGATCTGTGAGTGGCAGCCCTGAGTTCGACGTACGGGACGTCTCCCCGCTGTCCGGTACGGGCAAGGAGACGCGACCCCCGGCAGAGCCCCTGCACCGCGCCGAGCCGTACAGCACACCGCCCTACGGCGGCCCGGGCCCATGGGCGCCCGCCCCGCTCGTACAGCGGCCCTCGGCGACACCGGCGCGTGGCGTACCGATGCCCCCGGTGACGACGCCGGCGCACGGCACGTACATCCCGGCTCCCGGAGCCGGCCGGCCCCTCCCGATGCCTGAACCGCCGCACCTCGCCCCCGCGGCCTCCCCTCCTCCGCCCGCGGCCGGTGCTCCGCCCGGGCCAGGGACAGGGCCAGGGACAGAGCCAGGGCTCGGGCCTGGGCCGGAGCCCCAGGAGCTCCCCCGACAGCCCTCCGCCCAGTCACGGTGGCTGCGGTACGACCCGTGGGCTGCTCCGGCCGCCCGCGCCCCGCTCGGCGGCGGACGGGAGAGGGGCGGCCGACAGGGCCGGCGAAGCCGCATGGTCGTGGGCGCGGTCGTGCTCGCCCTGGCCTCGGGCGGCGTCGGCGGCGTCGTGGGCGCACACCTCGAACGTGGCGGACTCGACGGCGAGATCGAACTGCCGCAGGCACCGGCCGCCAAGAACGCCGACAGGGCTCGCGGCTCTGTCGCCGGCATCGCCGAGGAGGCGCTGCCCGGCGTGGTCACCCTTCATGTCAGCGGCGGCGACGGCGCCGCCACAGGTACCGGTTTCGTGCTCGACAAGCGGGGTCACATCCTCACGAACGACCACGTCGTCGAATCGGCCGTCGGCGGCGGGCCCGTCGAGGTCACCTTTCACGACGGCCAGTCGGCGAAGGGCGAGGTCGTCGGTACGGACGGGGGGTACGACCTCGCCGTCGTCAAGGTCGCCGGGGTGTCCGGGCTCCATCCGCTGCCGCTGGGCGACTCCGACTCCGCGCAGTTCGGTGACCCGGTCGTCGCCATCGGGGCGCCCTTCGACCTCGCCGGTGCGGTCACGTACGGCATAGTCAGCGCCACGCGCCGCCCCATCACCGCGGGAGGCGATCCGCAGAGCGGTGGCACGAGTTACGTCGACGCGCTTCAGACCGATGCGCCGATCAACCCCGGCAACTCGGGTGGCCCCCTCGTCGACAGCGAGGGCCATGTGATCGGCATCAACAGCGCCATCAAGGCCGCCGACAGCGGCTCCGCGCTCCCGGGGGGCGACGAGGGCGGCAGCATCGGTCTCGGCTTCGCCATACCGGTCAACCAGGGCAAGCGCGTCGCCGAGGAGCTGATCAACGAGGGGCGTGCGACCCACCCTGTCCTCGGCGTCAGGCTGGACATGGGGTACAGCGGCGACGGCGCCCTTGTCGGCAGTACCGGGGGCAGCCGTGACGGTGAGGTCGTCGTGCCCGGCGGCCCGAGTGACGAGGCGGGCATCGAAGCGGGTGACGTCATCACAGCGGTCGACGGCACCGAGGTGCGCAGCGCCGAGGAGCTGATCGGGAAGGTGCGCAGTCATCGCCCGGGTGACGTTCTCGAGCTGACCCTGCGCAGGGACGGGGACAAACGCTCGGTGCAGCTGAAGCTCGGCTCGGCGGGTGACGACGAGTGAAATGGACGGCACCCGGCCGGGGCAGTCGTCAGCGTCCGGCGGAGCGGATACCGAGGTGGGCTCCCGCCTCGACCGCCAGTCCGGGTACCGTGACATCGGGCCGTTCTGCCCGCGAACGCATCAGGGATGAGGGAGCTGCAAGGGGTTCTTCGACATAGGACCCCTAGAGCTGGTCGCGCTCGTCGTCCTTGCGGTCCTCATCTTCGGGCCCGAGAAGCTGCCCAAGGTGATCCAGGACGTTTCGGGCTTCATCCGCAAGGTGCGGCAGTTCTCGGACAACGCCAAGGAAGACATCCGCTCCGAGCTGGGACCGGAGTTCAAGGACTTCGAGTTCGAGGATCTGAACCCCAAGAACTTCGCGCGCAAGCACCTGCTCGATGAAGACGAGTTCGGCATGAAGGAGATCCGTAACGGCTTCGACTTCCGCAAGGACATGGCGGAGGTCACGGACGCCGTCAACGGCACCGAAGGCGCCGGCAGCGCCGGGCGTAAAGACGTGTCGTCCAGCGGCAGCCGTGCGAACTTGAGCAAGGGCGACGCGGGCGGCCTGGCGACGTCGGATCCGCTCAGCAAGGACCGGCCTGCCGGGAAGCCGAAGGACGACCCGCCGCCGTTCGACGCCGACGCCACCTGAGCCTCCCCTAGCACTCTGTGCGCTTCCGGATCATCTGCCTCATGAAGGTCACCTGAGAGGCGCATCTCACGTACCCGATGTCGGTGCGATGTTTGGTCATGCCCGAAACGGCGGACCCGGGTGGCTATCCTCCCTGTGTCCGGGGTTCGCCGTCCGAGGGGGGCAGGCTGCCCGTGGCACAGGGCAAGGAGGAGGCGTCGCGCAATGGAGACTACGAGTCGGGTGGCCGGTGAACCCGGGCCCGCCGCACCGGAGGAACCCGGTGCTGTGCGGGCTGTGGACGGGTTCTTGACGGCTTCCTTTCCGTGGTACGGCCTCGACGAGGCCTTCACCGGGCCACGTTGGCTGATGCAGGTAGGGACGGCGGCGGACGGCACTGTCGAACATGGTTCGACGGGCCATGGCGAAGTCCCCTCGCTCAAGGTCGAGGCCAATCCGGACAACCAGCGCTTCGCGGTCGCCGTCACGGTCGCCAGCCGCCCCGTGCGGCGCAGCGCGGACGGCACCGGTGTGCTCGAGGCGACCTCCGTGTCCACAGCTGCCTGGCTCGCCGGCTCCGGACTGCTGTCGTGCACATGGCCGCAGGAGATGGAGCGCGGGCTGCGACAGGACTGGCTCGACCAGCAGACGGGAGTCGCCTGGGAGCTCGCCGACGACCTGGGGGGTACGGGCTGGTCCACGCTGACACTGCCGGTCGACGGCGTGCCGACGGACTTCCACTACCGCGAGTCCGAGTACGGCTGGGTACTGGCGGGCGCGGCCCAGGAAGGTGTGCACATCGGTGCGTACGGGCGTGGGATGAGCGCGTACGGTCTGGGCTTCGCCGTGGTCAAGGACATCACCAGCTACGAGCACTGAGCGCTTCGGCCATCGGCCGGCCCGTGCTGACGCGTAAGGGGCGCCCTCAATTGGGGGCGCCCCTTACGCGCTACGCCCGTTCGCAGAGCTCGCCACGTCTGTACGGGGCCTTCGGGCTACGGCCTACGGGCCTCAGAACTTGTTGTTCGGCGTGAGCCCGAGCGACATACCGGACAGACCACGCTGCCGGGCGGACAGCTTGGCCGCCACGTCGCGGAGCGCGGCGCCCGCAGGGCAGTCCGGGTCGCTCAGCACCACGGGCTTGCCCTCGTCGCTGCCCTCTCGCAGCCGGAGGTCGATCGGAATGCCGCCCAGCACGGGCACCTCGGCGCCGGTGGTCTTCGTCAGGCCCTCGGCCACCCGCTGCCCGCCGCCCGACCCGAAGACGTCGACCATCTCGTCGCAGTGAGGGCAGGGCATGCCCGACATGTTCTCGATGACGCCGACGATCTTCTGGTGCGTCTGCACGGCGATCGAGCCCGCACGTTCGGCGACCTCGGCGGCGGCCTGCTGCGGTGTGGTCACGACCAGGATCTCGGCATTGGGCACCAGCTGTGCGACGGAGATCGCGATGTCGCCGGTCCCGGGCGGCAGGTCGAGCAGCAGTACGTCCAGGTCGCCCCAGTAGACGTCCGCAAGGAACTGCTGGAGCGCACGGTGGAGCATCGGGCCGCGCCAGACGACAGGGGCGTTGCCGGGCGTGAACATGCCGATCGAGATGACCTTCACACCGTGTGCCGACGGCGGCATGATCATGTCCTCGACCTGCGTCGGACGGGCGTCGGTGCCCAGCATCCGGGGCACCGAGTGACCGTAGATGTCGGCGTCGACCACACCCACCTTCTGGCCCTCGGCCGCCAGTGCGGCCGCCAGGTTCACGGTCACCGAGGACTTGCCGACGCCGCCCTTGCCGGAGGCCACGCAGTAGACGCGGGTCAGTGAGCCGGGCTGCGCGAAGGGGACCTCGCGTTCGGCCTTGCCACCGCGCAGCGAGGAGGCCAGCTCCTTCCGCTGCTCGTCGCTCATCACATCGAGCTCGACGCCGACGCGGGTGACGCCCGCGACGCGCTCCACGGCCTCGGTCACATTCGTGGTGATGGTCTCGCGCATCGGACAGCCGGAGACCGTCAGATAGATACCGACCTCGACCGCGCCACCGGGCGCGATGTCGACGGACTTGACCATGCCGAGGTCGGTGATGGGACGGTGGATCTCCGGGTCGTTCACTGTCGCGAGCGCGGCACGCACTGCGTCCTCAGTGGGAGCGGTCGCTGCGGGGCCCCCCTCCTGGACGGACTCTGGGGGAGTGTCGGTAGCCATGCCGAAATGGTACGGCCGTCCGGCGGAACCTCCGAAGCCGCGGGTCGGCGTACAGCGCCTCACACCGGATCGTGCGGGCCCGGGCGGGTCTCCACTCCGGTCGTTTCGTTGACGTGCGGTCCGGACGTCTCCAGCTCCTTGACCAGTTCCTGCAGTTCGGACCTGATCCAGTCGCGGGTGGCGACCTCTCCGAGTCCCATCCGGAGCGAGGCGATCTCCCGGGTCAGGAACTCCGTGTCGGCGATGCTGCGCTCGTTCTGTTTGCGGTCCTGTTCCAGGTTGACCTTGTCCCGGTCGTCCTGGCGGTTCTGCGCGAGCAGGATCAGCGGCGCCGCGTACGACGCCTGCAGCGACAAGGCGAGGGTCAGGAAGATGAAGGGGTACTCGTCGAAGCGCAGCGGCTGCGGGAGCAGTACGTTCCAGGCGATCCAGACCGTGACGACGAACGTCATCCAGACGATGAACCGGCCCGTGCCCAGGAAGCGTGCGATCTCCTCGGACAGCCGACCGAATGCGTCCGGGTCGTACTCAGGGAGAAGCCTTCGCCTGGGCGCGCGCGGCACGTCCAGGCGCCCGCGTGTGCTCCGCTCCCGTTCCCGCTCCCTTTCGCGCTCCCTTTCGCGGTCCCGTTCCCGGTCGCGGTCCCTTTCGCGCTCGCGGTCCCGTTCAGCCGCCATGCCGTGCTGTCCCCTCCGTGCTCGGCCCGCCTGCTCCGGGTGCCTCCGGCGCGGGGCCCTCACGCCAGTCGTCGGGCAGCAGGTGGTCGAGTACGTCGTCGACGGTGACCGCGCCCAGCAGATGGCCGCCCTCGTCGACGACGGGCGCAGCCACGATGTTGTACGTCGCCAGATAGCTGCTCACCGACGGCAGAGTGGTCTCCGGCGGCAGCGGGCGCAGGTCGGTGTCGACGATCGAGCCGACGAGCGTGAAGGGCGGGTCCCGCAACAGCCGTTGGAAGTGCACCACTCCCAGGTACTTTCCCGTCGGGGTCTCGTCGGGCGGCCGGCAGACGAAGACCTGGGCGGCGAGCGGGGCGGACAGGTCCGCGTTGCGGACCCGCGCGAGCGCGAGCGCCACGGTGTCGTCGGGCTGGAGCACGATGGGCTCCGTCGTCATCATGTTGCCCGCGGTGCCCTCCTCGTACGACAGCAGCCGCCGTACGGGTTCCGCATCCTGCGGCCGCATCAGCTGGAGCAGACGCTCCTTCTCGTGCTCGCCCAGCTCCGAGAGCAGATCGGCGGCGTCGTCGGGGTCCATCGCCTCCAGTACATCTGCTGCGCGCTCGTCGCGCAGTTCGCCGATGACCTCGACCTGGTCGTCTTCGGGCAGCTCCTCCAGCACGTCCGCCAGCCGGTCGTCGTCGAGTGCTGCGGCGACCTCGATGCGGCGCTTCGCGGAGAGGTGGTGGAGCGTGTTGGCGATGTCCGCGGGACGCATGTGTTCGAAGGTGGCGAGCAGTGTGGCGGCACCCTGCTCCTTCTCCTCCAGCGCGAAACCGGTCACCGCGGACCACTCGACGGTCAGGGTTTCACCGCGCCGCCTGAGAGGGCCGCCCTTTCCGCGCCGTACGAAGACCTTGTCGATCTGCCAGTCACGCCGGGCGGGCAGCTGCTGCACCCCCACATCCAGGACGGTGACCTGGTCGCCGTTCTCCGTCAGGGTCACCTGCCGGTCCAGCAGTTCGCCCAGCACCAACGTTTCCGCAGGCCGCTGTTCGAAGCGCCGCATGTTCATCACGCCGGTGGTGATGACCTGGCCGGACTCCACGCCCGTCACCCGTGTCATGGGAAGGAAGACCCGCCGCCTGCTGACCACTTCGACCACAAGTCCCAGCACACTCGGCGGTCGCGCGGGCGCCGGCCGGTCCTCGCCGGTCGCGGGCTGGTCCAGCAGCATGACGACGACGTCGCGCACCCGCCCGACCTGATCGCCGTTGGGGTCGAATACGGCGATGCCTGCGAGGTGCGACACGAAGACCCGCGTGGCGCCTGCGGCCATCTGTCGGGCCCTCCTTCGTCCGTCCGCGGTCAGGTGCATTACGCACCCTTTGCCGGGTTCAGCCTAGCCTGGCGGGCCCCTGTGAGACCGCGCGGGATGGTCCGGACGGCTGCCGTCCGCCAGCGGGTACAGGCCCGGGTAGGGTGCGGTTTCCGGCCCGAGCTCCAGGAGGTTGCCGACGTGGTTGGATGCGCCCGCACGCGAGGAGGTTCGGTCCTTAGGGGGGCCGTCTGCGCGGGACTCACAGCGGCGCTGGCCGCATGCGGAAGCAGTAACCCCGACGAGGGTACGAACGGGGTCGGCAAGCTCTCCGCGACGCGCATCGAGAAGAAGGCGCGAGCGGCAGCCGAGAAGGCCGGTTCGGTCAAGCTGTCCGGCAACGTCGTCAGCAAGGGCCAGAACTACCGTCTGAATCTGCGGCTCAAGCGCAACGGCGGCACGGGCAAGGTCACCAGGGGCGGCTCGACCTTCGCTCTGCTGAAAGTCGGCAAGGACCTCTTCCTCAAGGCGGACGCCGACTTCTGGGCCCGGCAGGAGAAGGGTGGCAAGGAGCCGTCCAAGTCGGATGTGCAGGCTGCGGGCAAACTGGACGGCAAATACGTGAAGGTGCCACCGGGCGATCCGGCGTACAAGCAGCTCAGCGGTTTCTCCGACATGCGCCTCCTGTTGGAGGGGCTGCTCGTGATGAACGGCAAGCGCGAGACCGGAGACCACGGCGAGGTCGGCGGCGTGCGGACCATCCGCGTCATGGGGGGCGAGGGAGGCGGCGGCATCGTCGACGTCTCGCTGATCGGCACTCCCTATCCGATGCGCGTGGAACGCGGCGGGGGCGCGGGCACGCTCGAACTCGACGACTGGAACAAGGACTTCACACTGCGCGCTCCGGCGAAGAACCAGATCGTCGACTACGGCAGGAAGATAGCCGCGAACCAGGGATGACCCCGGGCGGCACAACCGAGCGTGCACCGCCGGTGCTGCCGGCCGCCCCTCCGACCCTCAGGAATCCGCCCGGCGCCGCCTGCGGAAGAGCAGCTTCGGCAGCGCAGCCGGAATCCGCCGCCGTGTCGTCGCACGGGTCGGTAGCGGAACCGCCGCCTGCGAGTCGTCCGGCATCGAACCCGGCTGCTGTACGGGCGGGCCCGCCGGTTCCAGCCTCAGTACGCGGCACTCCCGCGCCCAACGGTCGGCAACTGTCTGGAAGTCGGGTGCGTTGAGCCGCTTGCCCCGCAGTTCGCCGACAGCCGCCTCCCAGCGTTCGCTTCGCGGAGTCAGCTCGACCACACGCGCCGGCCAGACCACGAGCCGCCCGCCCTTGTCCTTGCTGCGCACACTGACGGTCGCGGTGCCACCGTCCGTCAACCCCAGGTCGTCCAGGGGCTGTTCGAGCTCACCGCCGCCCACGAGACAGACGGCGCCGTCGTGCCACACATGCCACAACGACCGTGCGGGACCCTCGGGTCCGCGCACCCAGATGAGGCCGGACTTCTTGCTGGCCTCCTCGACGAGGGCCTGATCGAGCAGCGTCATACCGGCAGGCTACCGGGCGAGGACGGGGCAGGGGCTTCCGCCATGAGGGTGCCGTGGCGCGCGCCGTCAACACTGATCGTCAACTCCGAGTGCCGGTGCCAGCCTTCAGAGCCACCCGTTCCGCTTGAAACCGCGGTAGATGGCGATACAGATCGACACCGTGACGGCCATCACTGTCGGATAGCCGTACTTCCAGTGGAGTTCAGGCATGTAGTCGAAGTTCATCCCGTAGATGCCCGCGATCATCGTGGGAACGGCGAAGATGGCCGCCCAGGAAGTGATCTTGCGCATGTCCGCGTTCTGCGCGACCGTTGCCTGGGCGAGGTTGGCCTGGAGGATCGAGTTGAGCAGGTCGTCGAAGCCGAGCACCTGCTCGTTCACGCGCGTCAGGTGGTCGGCGACGTCACGGAAGTACTTCTGGATCTCCGGGTCGATCACCTGCATCGGCCGCTCACTCACCTGCTGCATCGGCCGCAG
>DATMEI010000327.1:0-2228 GCA_035556995.1 Streptomyces sp. | reverse complement strand
GCTGCCGTTGTGGATCGCGGAGATGGATGTGCGGCTGGCCGAGCCGGTCGCCGGGGCTCTGCGGGCGGCGGTGAACGCGGGAGACACCGGCTACGCGATGGGGGAGGAGTACATCGCGGCGCTGGACGGTTTCGCCGAGCGCCACTGGGGATGGCGGGTGCGGCCCGAGCGTGCGGCGATCGTCCCCGATGTGATGGCGGGCGTCGTCGAGGTGCTCAAGCTGATCACCTCGCCGGGCGACGTGGTGGTCGTCAACTCGCCTGTGTATCCGCCCTTCTACCAGTTCGTGTCCCACATGGACCGCAGAGTCGTGGAGGCCCCTCTGGACGGGGAAGGCCGTCTGGACATGGACACACTCGCCGCGGCATTCCGTACGGCCACGGGCGGAGCCGAAAGGGAAGCCGCCCGCGACGGTGGGCACGGGCGCCGGGCCGCGTATCTGCTGTGCAGCCCGCACAACCCCACCGGCACCGTCCACACGGCACAGGAGCTGACCGCCGCGACGGAACTGGCGAACAACTGCGGCGTACGCGTCATCGCCGACGAGATCCATGCGCCGCTGGTGCTGCCGGGGGCGCAGCACGTGCCGTATCTGTCGGTGCCCGGAACGGAGCGTGCCTTCTCCCTGATGTCGGCGTCCAAGGCGTGGAACCTGGCCGGCCTGAAGGCGGCGGTGGCGGTCGCCGGCAGCGAATCGGCTCAGGAACTGGCCCGCATGCCGGAAGAAGTCAGCCACGGCCCGAGCCACCTCGGTGTGATCGCCCACGCCGCAGGGCTGCGGCACGGCACTGAGTGGCTGGACGCGCTGCTCGCCGGACTGGACGAGAACCGGCGGCTGCTCACGAAGCTGCTCGGGCAGCACCTGCCGGACGTCCGTCACCGCCCGCAGGAAGGCACGTTCCTCGCATGGCTCGACTGCCGCGCGCTGGGCCTCGACGACCCTGCGGCGGCCTTTCTGGAACGTGGCCGCGTCGCCCTCATCCCGGGGCCGGCTTTCGGCTCCGGCGGTGAGGGGTTCGTAAGGCTCAACACGGCCACGTCGCCCGAGATCCTCGAGGAGGCGGTGCGCCGCATGGCGTCCGCCGTCTGACCGGCACCGCTGCGCGCTTCCACCGGGACGTGCGAAGGCTCCCCGCGCGACGTGCGCGCGGGGAGCCTCCGTGGCACCCCCTGGTCAGTCCGCCTGCCTCAGCAACGCTTCGAGGAGGCAGCGTGGTTGGGCGTCGGGTCGCCCGCCTTGCGCACGGAGCCGACAGCCGCCGTGCAGTCGGACACGGTGTCCGTGCCGTAGGACCAGAACTCCTGGCCCGTGGTGTTCAGCCAGGACCTGCCTCCGAGCACCTCGTCCTGTGTGGAGCTGTAGATCGCGGACGTGACGTCGTAGTCACCGGCGGTCTTGCGGAAGCTCTCCCAGACCCACACGTAGCCGTAGTTCTCCTGGCAGTCCGGGGAGTAGAACTGCTTCACCGAGGCGATGGTGACACCGCTCCGCTTGACGTACCCCGTGCTGCCGATCTGGTACGCGTCCTCGCAGACGTCGGCGGCCTGGGCTGCCCTGCTTGCCGGATTGCCCTTGGCCGAGGGCGCGGTGGACTTCGAGATGCTCCGCTCGGACGGTTTGGGTGCGGGCCCGCTGCCGGCGTAGGCAGCTCCCGCGGGGACGGCCACCATCGCGCAAGTCAGCGCGGCGATCGCGGTCTTGACAAAGCGTGTACGCATTTTTCCCCCTCATGTACCGAAAAACATGACACCGGAATCTTGCGGCTCTTGCCCGGAAGAACCCGGTATCCACAAAGACACACGACATGGGCGGGAGGTTGTACGGGTATCGGGGCAGCTTCCGGCGAGCCGGCGGAACCGGCCGACAGCCCCTGCCCCGGGTCGCGTTACGCCGCGGAGCGCAGATCTGCGACGACGAGATCCCTCATCTCCCCGGGGGCGACCCCCAGTTGCTGGAACAGCCCCTGAGAGATCTTGTCGTCCCCGCGCAGCAGCGCGAGCACGATGTGCTCGACACCGATGTGCCGCTCCTTGCGGGCGATGGCCTCCCTCAGCGACAACTCCAAAGCCTTCTTGGCGCGGCCGGTGAAACGGATGTGCCCCGACGGACCCGGCACCTCGGACGGGACGCCCAAGCTGCCCTTGTTCTCCCGGTGTTGCCGCCGCCCGAAGGGCAGCCTGCGCCGGCGACCGGCGCCGGGGTCGGTCGCCGGGGCGTCCAACGCGCC
>DATMEI010000326.1:0-2843 GCA_035556995.1 Streptomyces sp. | reverse complement strand
TGGTTCGTGCCGAAGTACTACGCGGACAAGCACCCGGACATCAAGGACTACAAGAACCTCAACAAGTACGCCAAGGACTTCAAGACGTCCGAGAGCGGCAACAAGGGTCACTTCATCGGCGCCGCCCCGTCGTACTCCCAGCACGACAAGGGCCTGATCAAGAACTTCGACCTCGACTTCAAGCACATCCCGAGCGGTGCCGAGGCGGCCCAGCTCAAGGAGATCCAGCGGCTCTACAACGACAAGAAGCCGTTCCTCACCTACTGGTGGGAGCCGCAGTGGATGAACAACAAGATCGACATGACCGAGATCAAGCTGCCGAAGCACACCCCGGGCTGTGAGACGCCGGAGTCCGAGGCGAAGTGCGGCTACGAGACCAACCAGCTGGAGAAGTTCCTCAACGCGGACTTCGCGAAGAGCGACAGCGACGCTGCGAAGTTCATCAAGAACTTCAAGTGGACCACCAAGGACCAGAACGAGGTCGCGGGTGACATCGCCGGCAAGAAGATGAAGCCGGAGGACGCGGCCGAGAAGTGGATCAAGGCGAACAAGTCCACGTGGGAGAAGTGGATCCCGAAGAAGTAGCACCGCCGCGCCGCTCTTGAGGCGCAGGCTCCACGCCGACGGGGCCGGGACACCGCTCAGGGTGTCCCGGCCCCGTCGCGTTGCGGGGGCAGTTCAGGCGTGGGGACCTCTCGGCAGCGCCTCAGCCGCCTCAGCCGCCTCAGCCGGCGCTGCCGCGCAACTCCCGCGCCATGCGCTCCACCGCTTCCCACGCGCGCTGGGCCAGTCCGCCGCCGAAGGTGACCCGCGCCGCGCCCGCCGCGCCCAGTTCGCGCGCCGACGGCCCGTCCGCGGCGGACAACGCGTTGAGAGGCACCTCCAACTCCCGTGCCAGCACGGCGACATCGTGAGCCGGGGCCCCGATGGATAGACGCAGTCGGCACCCGCCTCGACGTACAGCCGCCCGCGTGCCGACGCGTCGGACACTGGATCCGCCACACCCCGCAGATAGCTGTCGACACGGGCGTTGAGGAACAACTGCCCGCCCGCTGCCGCGCGCACCTCCGCCAGGAAGTCCGCCTGCCGTCCCGGTTCGGTCAGTTCGCCGTCCTCGGAGTCCTCCAGGTTGCAGCCGACGGCGCCGCTCTCCAGCAGCCGCTCGGCGATCTGCTTCGGCGCCAGCCCGTATCCCCTCCCCCTACCTCCGGTGGGGGGACCCCCAGATGTCCGCCGTCACCGGCACCTGCACCGCTCGTACGATCCTGGCCACCGCGGCGAACATCTCCTCGGCCGGCGTCTCGCCGTCCGCGTAACCGAGCGATGCCGACACCCCGTGGCTGGGAGTGGCCAGCGCCTCGAATCCGGCGTCGGCGAAGATCCGCGCGCTGGCGGCGTCCCACGGGCCGGGCAGTACGAGCGGATCGCCCGCGTCCCGGCCGTGGTGCAGTGAACGCAGCCGCGCGGCTGCGCCGCCGCTGCCTTCCGTCGCGCTCACCGCGCGCCTTCACCGGCCATCAGGGCCGCCGGGACGGCGCGGGTGGTCACCTGGAAGCGGTTCCAGGCGTTGATCGCGACGATCTGGGCGATGAGACGGGCCAGTTCGGCTTCCTCGAAGTGTTCCGCGGCACGTTCGTACACCGCGTCGGGCACGAATCCGTCGGTCAGCAAGGTCATCGCCTCGGTCAGCGCGAGCGCGGCACGCTCACGCGCCGTGTAGAGGCCGGGTGTCTCCTCCCAGGCGGTCAGAAGATCCAGGCGCAGCTGCGTCTCGCCGTGCTTGCGGGCGTCCGTGAGGTGCATGTCCAGGCAGTACGCGCACCTGTTGAGCTGGGAGGCGCGGATCTTGACCAGCTCCGAGACCACCGGGTCCAGGCCCTGCGCCGCAGCGGTCTGGAACGCGGCCATGCCCTTGTAGACGTCGGGAGCGGCCCGGAAGAGATCCATCCTCGGCCGCGGTCCGCCTTCGTGCGTGTGTGTCGTCGTCGTCATGACGCCGACCCTATGACGGCATTAGCCCAGATGTAGGGTCCATTCCCATGCCGGAATCATGGGCCAATCCGACCGTGGATCCCGCCGTTACGGGCTCCGATCTGCACCTCGATCTGTCCGGTACGGGAGGACGCCGCGCAGCGCTCACCGGTGCCCTGCGGGACGCCGTCCGCACCGGACGGCTCACCCCCGGCACCCGGCTGCCGCCCTCCCGTACGCTCGCCGCCGACCTCGGCCTCGCCCGTAACACCGTCGCGTCCGCCTACGCCGAGCTCGTGGCGGAGGGCTGGCTCACCGCCCGCCAGGGCTCCGGCACCCGCGTGGCACAGCGCGCCGAACCGGCCCGGTCGGACCCGCGCACCACGGCCGTACCCGACGACCGCTTCGGCCTCCGGCCCGCCATGCACCGCATGCGCTACGACCTGGGCACCGGCAGACCCGACGTGTCCGCCTTCCCCCGGCAGGCGTGGCTCACCTCGGCCCGCCGCGCGCTGACCGGCGCACCCGCGGACGCCTTCGGAATCGGCGACGTGCGGGGCAGCGCCGAACTGCGGCGCGCCCTCGCCGACTACCTGTCCCGCGCCCGTGGTGTGCGCGCGGACCCGGAACGGATCGTCGTCTGCGGAGGCTTCGCCCAGGGCCTCGCTCTGCTCGCCCGGGTGCTGCCCCCGGAGGTCGCCGTCGAGGAGTACGGGCTCTTCTTCCACCGCGATCTGCTGACGGGCGGCGGCGTGCGGACCAGGCCGCTGCCGGTGGACGCTCACGGAGCATGCACCGCCGCACTGGCTCAACTCCCGTCCGTACGCGCCGTGTTGCTTACGCCGGCCCACCAGTTCCCGACCGGAGCGCCT
>DATMEI010000325.1:0-9709 GCA_035556995.1 Streptomyces sp. | reverse complement strand
CCCGGCTCACTCGCTGGTCAGTACTGCGGTCAGCTCCGCCAGCCGCGCCCGCGCCGCCGGATCGTAGGTCTGCTCGTCGGCCCTGCTGTCGGTGAAGCGGTGGAAGTAGCGTCCCGTGACGTGCTCCAGGGCCGGGTCGGTGACAAGCCGCAGTGCCGGCTTCACGCCCTCCTCCACGCTCGTCGCCGGTGTGAGCCCGCTTCGGTGTACGAGACGGGTGTCCATGAGGGCCGCCGGGTGGAGGGCGTTGACGGTGATCCCGGCGGATTCCACTTCGGCGGCCAGGTCGAACGTCCACATGATCAGAGCGACTTTGCTCCGGCAGTACGCCCGCATCCCGTCGTAGTGCCGCTCCATCATGATGTCGTCGAAGTCCAGCGCCTCCTGCCCGGCGGATGCGACGTCGACGACGCGTGCGGGTGCGGAGCTCTTCAGCAGCGGCAGCAGCCGCCGGGTCAGCACGTACGGCGCGAGGTAGTTCACGGCGAAGCGCAACTCGCGGCCCTGCGCGCTCACTTCACGTCGCTGCGGGGTGGGGCCCGCGCCGATCGCCGCGTTGTTGACGAGCACGTCGAGGCGGGATTCGTTGTTCAGCACCGTGTCGGCGAGTTCGCGGACCTGGTCCAGGTCGGCGAGGTCGGCTGCGTAGCCTCGTACGGTCGCGCCGGGTGCGGCGGCCCGCACCTCCTCCTCGGCCTCCGCCAGTCGTGTACGGTCTCGCCCGTGCAGCAGCAACGTGGCGCCGCCGGCGGCCAGTTCGCGTGCGAGAGACCAGCCCAGTCCCCGGGTGCTTCCGGTCACCAGAACCGTCCTGCCGTTCGGCGAGCTCGATTGCGTGCTCATGCGCCTCCTCCGGACGGTTCATTCGCGAACTGACGTGCGGTGTGGCGCGGGTGCAACCAAACGGGGCGCTGCGCTGTCTCTGGAACAACCGGCTTTTCTGATGGGTTGGGCGGCAGCCCGTGTGCGACTGCCGTCGGCCTCGACGACGATGGAGCGTTGAGTTGATTCGTGTATCGAAAAGGGCCCGCCGGGTGGGTGCCGCGGCGGTGGTGGCCGGAGCCCTTCTGGCCGCGGGGCCCTTTGTCGTACCGGCGCAGGCCGCAGGCCCTACCGGCGTCAAGGCCAAGGGCGCGTTCCTCCTGGACACTTCCTCCGGTGAGGAGCTGTGGGGCAAGGGCGCCGACACCAAGCGCGAGATGGCAAGCACCACCAAGGTGATGACTGCCGCGGTCGTGGTGAGCAGCAAGAACATCGACCTCGACCGCAAGGTCACGGTCAAGAAGGCCTACCGCGACTACGTCGCCAAGTGGGGCGGCAGCACCGCCGACCTGAGGACGGGCGACAAGCTCAGCCTGCGGCAGCTGCTGTACGGACTGCTGCTGCCCTCCGGATGCGACGCCGCGTACGCCCTCGCGGACGCCGTCGGCACCGGAAGCTCGACGGCAGCCCGCACCAAGTCGTTCATCGGGAAGATGAACGCCAAGGCCGGCCAACTGGGCATGAAGAACACCGAGTTCGACTCCTTCGACGGCATCTCGAAGAAGGGGAGGAACCACTCGACGGCGCGTGACATGGCCAAGCTCGGCAAGTACGCGCTGGGCAGCACCAACATCCGTACGGTCGCGAAGTCGACGTCGACGAAGCAGAAGGCGACCAACGGCCGCACCTACACCTGGTACAACACCAACCAGCTGCTCGGCTCCTACAAGGGCGTCATCGGCATCAAGACCGGCACCGGCACCAAGGCCGGGCCGTGCCTCGTCTTCGCCGCGACGAAGGGTGACCGGTCGGTCGTCGGGGCCATCCTCAACAGCGGCGACCGCTACCCGGACGCGAAGAAGATGCTCGACTGGGCGTTCAAGCAGAAGACCACCAAGCTCGACCTGCGACAGCTTCCCAAGGGAGCAGAGCGGGACTGACGCGCCGCCGTACGGGCCGGGCAGTCCGCTGGCCCGTACGGCCCGTACGGCTCGTACAGCCCGTGCAGTTCGTACCACCTGGGCCGCCCGGGTGTGACCGTCGACCGACGGCCGCACCCGGGCGGTGCTCATCGGTCCGCTTGCGGGCAGTGCTGGAGGACGACGATGACCAGGTCGTCGTTGACCGTCTTCGCCCAGCGTGTGACGTCCCGGTTGATGAAGGAGACGATCTCCGCCGGCTCGGCGGCATCCGCGTCCGCCTCCGCGTCCCCCTCCGCGCCCGGGGCTCCGTCGCCCACGCTGCCGTAACGCTCCGCCAGCCGCTGCCCCAGCGGATAGAAGGCGCCGTCGCGGCTCCGTGCCTCGGTGACACCGTCGGAGTACGCCACCAAGGTGTCGCCGTCCGCCAGCGAATGGTCCCTCGCCTCGGAAGCCTTGTGCGGGGAGAGCTCGCCCAGGCCGAGCGGAAGCGCGTACTCGGGTTCCATCTGCGTGACGCCGTGCCGGGGGCCGATCAGGAACAACGGCGGATGCCCCCGGTCCAGCACCCGCACGAGGCCGCCCTCCGCCGGGAATTCCAGAAGCACCGCCGTCGCGAACACCTCCTCCGACCAGCCGTCGGGCGGCTTCCCGGGCCCGGGCGACGCGAGGGATACGCCTGCCTCCATATCCACGCGGTCCCGGGCCAGCGCGGACTCGATGCGTCCGGCCACCTCCCGCAGCGTGGGGCTCGACATGGACGCCTCACGGAACGCCGAGGTGATCGTGGCCACGGACTCGGTCGCGCCGATGCCCTTGCCGCGTACGTCGCCGACGATCACGCGCACTCCGTACGGCGTCGGCCGTGCGCTGTAGAAGTCGCCGCCGATGAGGGCGGCTTCGTCGGCGGCACGGTAGACGCCCGCGAGGCGTACGGGGCCGAGGCGTTCGGGAAGCGGCCGCAGCAGCGCCCGCTGGGTGGCTTCGGCGACCGCCTGCACCTGGACCAGTTGGAGGGTCGTGTGTTCGAGCACCACGGCCAGCACCGTCGAGAAGCCCGTGACCAGCACAAGAGTGATGACCGGGCCGACGACGTTCTCGGGATAGACGTCCGGGAGGAGCTCGTGCATGGCCACGAGCAGGGCGACGGACAGCGCGCCGATGATGATCGTGACCACGGGCCGCGAGAGCAGCGCGGCGAGTACGACGGCGGCCGTGAGGAAAGAGGCGAAGGAATAGCGGTTCGGTGTGGAGAGCTCCAGGATCAGCGCCAGCACCACAAGCCCCGGCGGCAGCCACCGGACCCACGGGGGAAGCCAGTCGGTGCGCCGCGTGCTCCCCGTCAGCGCGGCACGCTTTCGCGCACGCTCGGCGATCACTCTGCCCGTGCCCACCTTCGCTCGATCCCTCCGTCGGGCCCCGGCCACCGCTGCTGCCTGCTCCGGCCTGTCCTCAGTCTCGGCCACGGGCGCCGATCCGGCTCCCGTAGAGGACCCATACGGGACCGCTCACGGGTTCAGCCGTGCCTCCACCCGCCCCTCGACGTTCCGCGTCTCGAAGGCGGGCTGCGGCGACGTGGCCGGACCGCTCACGTTCCAGCCGTCCGAGAGGCGGAAGACGCTCCCGTGCCAGGGGCAGCGCACACAGCCGTCGCTGACCTTCCCCTCCGACAGCGGCCCGGCCATGTGGCTGCACCGGTCCGCCAGTACGTGCACGGCGCCGCCGCTCTCACGTACGACGACGACCGGCACGTCACCCACGTTCCGCCGCACCGCTTCGCCGATCGGGAAGTCCCCGGCGGCGCCGAGGGGATGCCAGCCCGGTTCCGTACGGACAGAGATGTCCTCGGCGTGGTTGACCGCGGCGGCCTGCCTGTACGCCAGATGACCGCCGAGCGCGCCGCCGACGCCCACCGCGGCGAGCCCCGCGTAGCCCAGCGCCCGCCCGCGCAGCGAACGGCCACGCAGCCGCGCGGTCAGGGACGCGGCGTACAGACCCACGGCGGTCGAGTTCATCAGGGCGTGCACGAGCCCCACCCGCATCTGCGGCTTGCGCATGTCCGACCAGTCGATCCAGCCCGTCACCGCGGCGGGTACGGCGGCGGCGAGCCCTGTGGCCACCAGCAGCCCGGGCGCGAAGCGTCTGCCCGGCATCAGATCCAGGACGGCGGCCGACATCCAGGTGCCGATGGGCACCTGGACCAGGAGCGGGTGAACGGGGTGGCCCAGCCACCGGCCGTGCAGGATGTCGCGGGCGTCGCCGCTGATCGGAAGCGACTGCACCCTTCGCTGCATGCTCTGGAGGACGGGATCGAGGGCGGTGGTCCGCTCGACCTTCTCGACGGTGGCGAGGACCCGGCCCGGCCGTTCGGGGTGGGGGAGCACTGAGCGGACGGCGGTCGCGCAGGCGAGAAGTTTCTGTGAATAGGACATACCGCCCGGTGCCCCTCTGCGGGGGTGGCAAACGACGCCGTCGGGAGGCTTCGGGCCCGCCGCCGGGGGCGGAGGGGGCCGTTCTGGGGCTGTTCTCCGGGCCGGGAAGCGAGCGCCGGCGCCGGCTTGCCAATCGGGTCACCGGGGGGGCACGGAGTGCCGTACGGCAGTACGGCATCAAGCGCGCGAGTCCGCGGACGGCAGCCGAAAGACCGTCAGATCCAAACCGATGAGTGAACTGGGAGCGAACTGACAGCCCTTCACCGCGGATTCACCCGTGACGCACAGCGATCCCACGCGTCGACTCGGGTGAGCGCGTGTCCCAATTCGCCGTTCCTGTCCGGGAAAGCGACTGTCAAGCAGCTACAAATTCCTCCGGAAGCGCTTGGAATCCGAGGCGCGCGCAGATTAACGTTCCATAACGCAGCGCGGTCGTCACTGCCGTCACGAGAGACGGCACCGTGCGCCGTCGCCGAATCCTGAAAGTGCACCACCACGAGCCACAACTCGATACAGATGCACCAAAGGAACCGGGGAACCAACCCCTGCCGGACATGTCCGGGAGGGATGGGGTGAATCGACAAGTCCCGTCCATGGGCGGACAGTTCGTAGGAGACCTTCCTGCTCCGAACCCGTCAGCTAACCCGGTAGGCGAGAAGGAAGGAAAGGAGAACGCCCCCGTGGCGTCCAACAGGTATGCCCCCGAGGGCACGTACGGCCCGTACCGGGACGATGACGAGTCCGGCACGTACGGCGTCGTACACGACTCCTACAGAGCGCACCACGAGTACGGCAGTCAGGAGTACGGCAACCAGGAGTACGGCTCCTACGGCCAGTACGACGCGTACGGCTCGCTGCTGACCGAGACGTACGAGCAGCCTCTTGTCACAGAGCCCGGCCCCGGCTTCGGCCCGGAGTCCGGCTTCGAGTTCGTTTCCGAGCCCGGTCATCGGCCGGGCTTCGCCTTTGCGCCCGAGGAGAACTTCGAGCCTCCCCGCGAGGAGTGGAACCCGACCGAGGAGTCGGTGCGTCCTGTCCGCGGGCGTCACAAGGTGGCCAAGCAGCGCGGCGGCAGCATGGCCCGCAGCAGTGCGGTCCTCGGCGTAGGCATGATCGCGGCAGTCGGCGCGGGCGGCATGGCCACCGCGCAGGAGAGGCCCGCCGCCATCTCCATGCCGGACGTCTCCGCCGCCACCGACACGGCCAAGGACCTGCCCGGCGTCGGCACCCTGCTCGCGGGCGGCGACTCCGACGAGGTCGTCGCGGGCCAGCCGCTCACGCAGGCCGCACTCACCGCGGACGACGCCAAGGCCGGCCGTACGGACGCGGGCGAGGCACTCCGCTCCCGCATCCTCCAGCAGGCACAGCAGGCCCAGTCACAGGCCGACGCCTCCGCACGCGAAGCAGCGACGAAGAAGGCGGCCGATGTGGCGGAGGCGAAGGCCGCCAAGGAGGTCGCCGCCGACCGCAAGGCCGAAGCGGAGAAGAAGGCCAAGGCGGAGAAGGCGCGGCTGGCGAAGCTGGCCAAGAGCTTCGCGCTTCCCGTCTCGGGATCCCAACTCACGTCCAGCTTCGGCGAGTCCGGCAGCCTGTGGACCAACAACCACACCGGGCAGGACTTCGCGGCCTCCTCCGGCACGCCCATCAAGGCCGTCGGCTCGGGCACCGTCAAGGAGGCCGGCTGGGCCGGTTCCTACGGCTACCGCACCATTCTCGAGCTGAAGGACGGCACCGAGCTCTGGTTCTCCCACCAGTCCTCGATGAACGTCTCGGCGGGCGAGAAGGTCAGCACCGGCGAGGTCATCGGCCGCGTCGGCGCCACCGGCAACGTCACCGGCGCACACCTGCACTTGGAGGTACGCCCGGGCGGCGGCGACCCGATCGACCCGCTGGCGTGGATGAGGGGCAAGGGCCTCAGCATCTGAGGTCCGACGCACCGATGGAACAGGCACAGGGACGGGGACGACCACGGGCTCGGGAACGGTCGCGAGTCACCGGCGCCGCTCAACTTCAGGTTCCGTTGCGGGCACCTTTACGTGCCTTGCAGGTCTCACGGGTCTTACGGACCTCATCGGGCTCGCAGGGCTGCTGAAGGACCGGTCCGCTGCACGTACCCGTCCCGCACGCGTAGCCGTACCCGCACTCGTACGCGTCGCGTACCTGCCGACCCGATGACCATCCGCGCCGCCGCCGCCTCGCACCGCCGAGGTGCGCTGGACCACGCACAACTCGCCCACGCCCCTCGGCACAAGGAGGGGACGAGGCGGCGGCGGACGGGGGCCCTTTTTCCCCCGCACATGCCCCGGCGGCCCTGGTGGACCACCCCCCGACGCCAGGGTCGTCGGTCTGCCGTGCGGGGGGAGAGAGACCGATTGCGCGCTGTACGGGCCATATCGGGCCATGATTGGACGCCGCCACTCGGTCCGCGGGCGCTACGGTCGGGGCATGCCTGACAACGCCTTCACGATGACCCGGCGCCGCCCCGTCGGCCGGCTGTCCGTCTCCCCGCTGTGCCTCGGCGGCAACGTCTTCGGCTGGACGGCCGGCGAAGCCGCGTCCCACGACGTACTCGACGCCTTCACCGCGGCGGGCGGCAACTTCATCGACACAGCGGACGCCTACTCGGGAATCCGGCACGGCGTGAGCGACGGCAGCGACTCCGAGGCCGTCATCGGCAACTGGACGGCGGCACGCGGCAATCGCGACGACGTCGTCATCGCCACCAAGGTCGGCGCCCACCCCGACCGCAAGGGACTGTCCGCCGCCAACATCAAGGCAGCGGCCGACGATTCGCTGCGCCGCCTCCGTACGGACCGCATCGACCTCTACTACACGCACTTCGACGACGAGAGCGTCGAGGTCTCCGAAATCGTCACGGCACTCGACGACCTCGTACGGGCCGGAAAAGTCCGCGAGATCGGCGCCTCCAACCTCACCCCCGAACGCCTTGCGGCATCCCTCGCCTTCAGCGCCGAGTCGGGCACCGCCCGCTACGCCGCGCTCCAGCCGCATTACAACCTCGTCTCCCGCGACACGTACGAGGGCCCGCTCTCCGGCTTGGCGGAGCAGCACGGGCTCGCCGTCATGCCGTACTTCGCGCTGGCTTCGGGCTTCCTCACCGGCAAGTACCGTCCGGGACGTACGGAGGAGAGCGTCCGCTCCGAACGGGCGTCCAAGCACCTGGAGACGGAACGCGGCCGGCGCGTCCTGGCGGCCCTCGACCCGGATCTCCCAGGCACACGGCGGAGCTTCGCACGCGAGCATCGCCATCGCGTGGCTGCTGAACCGCCCGACGGTGACGTCCCCGATCGCCAGCGCCCGTACGACGGACCAGCTGAGCGCGCTACTGGACCTGGGCGAGCTGGAGTTGACGCCGGACGAGGTGACGCTGCTGACGGAGGCGTCGGCCTGACAACAGTTCCGCCGGGGCGACGCGCAGAAGGCGGGGCAGGCGGGGCAGGCGGGGCAGCGCCGGGCTAGCCCTTCAGCTCTTCGAGTCGCTCCAGGTCATCGCGGGCCAACTCTCTTTCTCCCTCTGAGAGTTGAACCGCCGCAGCCTGTTCCAGCATGTGCGTCGCGGTCTTGTCGTCGCCGAGCCGTCCGGCGACGTCCGAGCGCAGCACGAGCAGGCGCAGGAGCTGTACGGGCGTGGGCTGCTCGTCCTCCATCTTCAGCACCCGGTCGATGATCTTCGCGGCGCCCTGCGGATCGTCACGCGAGTCCGCGAACAGCGCCGCGTTGTGCAGAGCACGCGCGAAGGTCTCCTTGGGCGCGGGCCGGTGGTGCTGGTCCTCGCTCGTCTTCTTCCCGATGCGGATGCAGTTGCCGCCCGGATCCGACATGAGGAACTGCCGCACGCCGTACGACATGTCCTTCAGCGGCCCGATGCGCGGCAGCCCGCGAGTCGGGATCTTCCCGTACGTCGCCTTGAGCCCGGCCCGGAACGCCTCGTACAGCGCGTCCACATCATCGGTGAGGACGTAGCAGGTGCTCAACGACTCGGTCGGCTCGTACTTCTTCATGCCGAAGAACTGAAGCTCGATGCCACCTCGCACCACGACCGCGTACGGGTTCGGGCTCCGCTGCTGGAAGGTCACCTCGAACCCGAGGGCGGTGTAGAAGTCGAGGACGGGCTGAATGGTCTGGCACGGCAGGATGGGAATGGTCGTCTCGCTCATGCCGACCACTCTAGTCAAAGTTGATTAGAAGGACAGGGGTCGTGCCCGTCGGTCGACCTCCTGGCCCTCAGCGCTGCGGCTGCCCGTAGGCGTGGTCGATGGGGAGCCGCACCACTTGGCGTCGTTCTGCGACCATGGCGGCGCGATACTCGTCCCAGTCGGAATGCTCGCCCCCGGTCGCCCGGTAGACCTCGATCAGCTCCTCGACCGTGTCGTCGTACGGGTCCGCCGCCGGCGGGGTCACGTCCGCGATCCCCTCGGCCACAGTCCAGGACCAGCCGTCCTGGCTGGTGACGTGGAAGCTGGCGCGCGGATCCCGCGCGAGATTACGGGACTTGGCCCGGTCGACGGTGACCGAAATCCGAATGAGGCGGCGCGCGGAGTCGTACGCGTACAGGACGTTCGACAACTGCGGCCGTCCATCACGCTTCAGGGTCACCAGCACGCCGAGCTTGTGCTCGGCGAGCAGCGCGAGCAGATCTTCGTCCACGAGCCTCTCGGTCCTCTCCCTCTCAGAATTGCCCGCCCTTTACGGCGGCCACGAACGCGGTCCAGTCGTCGGCTGGAAAGACAAGCACGGAGCCTGAGTCGTCGCCCTGCTTGCTGTCCCGCACGGGTACGACGCCGGGGCTGCCGTCGGCTACCTCGACGCAGTTCCCGCCACTGCCATTGCTGTAACTGCTCTTGCGCCAGATGGCCGTGCTCAGGTCCATCTCCGTTGCCTCTCTGCGGAGTTCAGGCGGAGAAACGCCCGCCCTTGACGGCTGCGACGAACGCGGTCCAGTCGTCGGCTGGAAAGACGAGTACCGAGCCGTCCGGCTGCTTGCTGTCCCGTACGGGCACGGCGCCGGACACGCCATCAGCGACCTCGACGCAATCGCCACCGTCGCCGTTGCTGTATCTGCTCTTGCGCCAGACGGCACCGTTCAGGTCAACGCGAGTGGTCATTTCTGTAGTCCTCTGCCGCTGCCTCGATCATGGTGAGGGACGCCCGGGGCGGCGATGCGGCGGCCCTCAGCAGATCGTACGACCTCGTGTACTTCTTCACGAGCGCCAAGTCATCGATGAGTTGGCCACTGTGCAGCGACTCCGTATAGGCCAACGGCGGGGCGTCATCGAAGGCCATCAGCTTCGCCATGCCCATCATGAAGGGATGTGCGCCTGCATTCAGCGGGAGCACCTGCGTAATGATTCGCCC
>DATMEI010000324.1:0-2145 GCA_035556995.1 Streptomyces sp. | reverse complement strand
GCCGGTGGCACCGAAAACTGTGCAGCGCATCAGCATCGTCCCTCATCCCGTCCAGGTGGGTGAGTATTCACTCACCAATCTTTGTCTTAGAGTGAGTGAATGCCCACTCACCCGTCAACCCCCACACGGGAGCGCATCCTCGACGCCGCCGAGGAACTCATGCGCACCATCGGCCTCGCCCGCGCCACCACCAAGGAGATCGCCCGCGCCGCGCACTGCTCGGAGGCCGCCCTCTACAAGCACTTCGCCGGCAAGGAGGAGATCTTCGTCCACGTCCTCCGCGAGCGTCTGCCGCGGCTCAATCCGCTGCTGGACGAGCTGAACGCCGGCCCGTCCACCGGCGGCGTCGAGCAGAACCTCACCGAGATCGCCCAGCACGCCGCACGCTTCTACGAGCGCAGCTTCCCCATCGTCGCCTCGCTGTACGCCGAGCCGAAGCTGCTGCACCGCCACGACGAGGCCATGCGCAAGCTCGGTGCCGGGCCCGCCAAGCCCGTGGAGGCGCTCGCCGGCTATCTGCGCGCCGAGCGCGAAGCGGGCCGTATCCACGCCGACGCCGACCCTGATGCCGCGGCCTCGCTGCTGCTCGGTGCGTGCAACCAGCGCGCGATCCTCCTCAGCATCGGCAGCGGGGCCGGGGCACCGCAGCCGCTGGAGGAGTTCGCCGCGAACCTCGTCCGCACCCTGCTCGCAGGAATCGCCCAGCACTAGCGGTCATCGCCGGCCCGGCAGCACTCAGGCCAGCCACCCGTCGATGTCGGCCAGCACCTTCTCCCGTACGCCCGGGGGCATCGACGCCGCCCGGACCGACTGCCGTGCCAGCTCCGCCAGTTCCTGGTCGGTGAAGCCGTGCGCATCCCGCGCGATGCCGTACTGCGCCGCCAGCCGCGAGCCGAACAGCAGCGGGTCGTCGGCGCCCAGCGCCATCGGCACCCCCGCGTCCCACAACGTGCGCAGCGGCACGTTCTGCGGCTTGTCGTAGACGCCCAGCGCCACATTCGATGCCGGGCAGACCTCGCATGTGACGTTCCGCTCGGCCAGCCGCGACATCAGCACCGGGTCCTCGGCAGCCCGTACTCCGTGTCCGAGGCGCGACGCGTGCAGGTCGTCCAGACAGTCGCGGACGCTGCTCGGCCCGGACAGCTCGCCGCCGTGCGGCGCCGCCAGCAGCCCGCCCTCCCGCGCGATGGCGAAGGCACGGTCGAAGTCCCGGGCGAAACCGCGGCGTTCGTCGTTTGACAGCCCGAAACCGACGATGCCGCGCTCCCGGAAGCGGACTGCGAGCCGGGCGAGCGTACGGGCGTCGAGCGGGTGCTTCATCCGGTTCGCCGCGACCACCAGCCGCATGCCCAGACCGGTTTCCCGCGCCGCGCCGTCCACCGCGTCCAGGATCACCTCCAGTGCCGGGATCAGACCGCCCAGCCTGGGTGCGTACGACGTGGGATCCACCTGGATCTCCAGCCAGCGCGAACCGTCCCGTACGTCCTCCTCGGCTGCTTCGCGCACCAGCCGCTGGATGTCCTCGGGTGAACGCAGACACGAGCGCGCGATGTCATACAACCGCTGGAAGCGGAACCAGCCCCGCTCGTCCGTGGCCCGGAGCTTGGGAGGCTCACCGCCCCTCAGCGCCGCCGGCAGATGTACGCCGTACTTGTCGGCGAGTTCCAGCAGCGTGGAGGGACGCATCGAACCGGTGAAGTGCAGATGCAGGTGAGCCTTGGGCAGGGCGCGCAGATCTCGGACAGCCATCCACAGATTTTGCCGTACGCGCACGCCACCCGGAAGCCGGATTTCCCTGAACGAGCGCTTACCCGAACACGAGGACGGTCCCCCGGCACCTGCCGGAGGACCGTCTGCAGCTCTGCGGGCCCTCGCCCGCGTCGGCTTCCCGCCTCAGTCGCGCGCCTCACCCAGCAGCTTCTGCATCCGGGACACGCCCTCGGCAAGGTCCTCGTCGCCCAGCGCGTAGGAGAGCCGCAGATAGCCCGGAGTGCCGAACGCCTCGCCCGGTACGACCGCGACCTCCGCCTCCTCCAGGATCACCTCGGCCAGCTCGACGCTCGTGGCGGGACGCTTGCCGCGGAGCTCCTTGCCCAACAGGCCCTTGACGGACGGGTACACGTAGAACGCGCCCTGGGGCTCGGG
>DATMEI010000323.1:0-11991 GCA_035556995.1 Streptomyces sp. | reverse complement strand
TCGCGCGACGAAGTTCCACCACATGACCAGCTGTTCTTCGAACGGGACACCGCCGATGAGCAGGGCACGCGTCGCGGTCGCGGCTTCCAGCAGCACATCACGGCGACCCAGGCCGAGGTACAGCATCGAGCCGACGGTGATCAACTTGCCGTCCACGGTGAGTGGTTCGGACAGGGCCAGCACCGCATGTTCGAAGTCGGGTTCCAGCGGCAGCCGAAGCCGTCCCTCTGCGGCCAAGGCGATATCGGCTCCGACCAGTGGGGAGTACGTACGCGCCGGGGAGGCGACTCCGGCGAGCTCGCCGGTGATGACGGTGACCGTGCCGCCCGTATCGGTGAGGGTGGGCAGGCCGGTGTGCCGGCTGAAGTGCGCCTCGCCGTTGCGGTCGGCCTCGGGCTGGGCGATCCACAACTGCACCCCGTGCAGGGTGGGCGAGTGATCGGGGGGCGATTGCTCGGAGTGGGCGATACCGGCCCCGGCGGTCATGAGGTTCAGCTCGCCGGGCCGGACGAGCTCTCTGTTGCCGAGGCTGTCCTGGTGCCGGACCTCGCCGTCGAGCAGCCAGCTCACCGTCTGCAGTCCGGTGTGCGGATGCGGCGGAACCTGCATGCCGGGTTTTCCGCCGATGCCGGTGGGCCCGTAGGAGTCGGCGAAGCACCATGCGCCCACCATGCGCCGGTCGCGGTTGGGCAGGCTGCGGCGTACGAGCATTGCCCGCGGCCCACCCAGCGGCACCTCGCGGGGTGCGAGGAGTTCGATGCCGGGTTCGCCGGCGGTGCCGGCCGGCGGCCCGTCGCAGACCGTCTGCTCGGCGGGGTCACGTTCGACGTTGCTCACGCGAGCACCGTAGCCACGGCGCGCCGCTCACGCACTCACGGCGGCGGCGAAGCTGGGTGCTCGCATCCAAGGAATAATTGAATCGTGAACTTCATTGCCGGGTACGCAGCACCGCATCAGCTCGCAAGGAGGTCACCATGCCCGCCGTCACCGCTGACACCCTGACCCTGCCGCGTGTGCGCAGCCTGCCCGAGCGGGGCACCCGCTGGCGCGAGGCGGACAAGGTCGTCACCGCCGGCAGGTTCCGCGAAGGCGAGGGCTTCGAGGTCCGCCGCCCCTTCCCGGGACCGGACCTGTCCCTGGCGGACCCGTTCCTGCTGCTCGACCACCTCGGCGCCGTGGAGTACGGCCCGGGTGAGGCCAAGGGGGCACCGTGGCATCCACACCGCGGGTTCGAAACCGTGACGTACATCCTCGACGGGGCCTTCGAACACACCGACTCCACCGGCGGCGGCGGGCTGATCACCGACGGCGCCACCCAGTGGATGACTGCCGGCTCCGGGGTAATGCACTCCGAGCTGCCCCCGGAACAGTTCGTGGCCAGCGGCGGCCTGTTCCACGGCGTGCAGCTGTGGGTCAACCTTCCCAGGGCCTCCAAGTGGACCCCGCCGCGCTATCAGGACATAGGCTCCCGCGACGTCACACTGCTCTCCAGTGACGACGGCGGCGCGCTGCTCCGGGTCATCGCGGGCGAAGTCGACGGCCACGAGGGACCAGGAGTGACCTGGACACCGATCAGTTACAGCCACGCGACCGTGGCCCCCGGAGCCCGGCTCACCCTGCCCTGGCCCGAACAGTTCAACGCCCTGGTCTACGTGCTCTCCGGCAGCGGCACCGTCGGCGCCAGGTCCCGGCCTCTGGAAGAGGGGCAGTTGGCCGTGCTGGGCGCGGGCGAAGCGCTGATGCTGCGCGCTGCGGACAGCCAGCCCCAAGCCTCCCGTCAGGGCTGGGAGGTCCTGGTCATGGGTGGTCTGCCCCTCCACGAGCCGGTGGCCCGCCTCGGCCCGTTCGTGATGAACACCAAGAGCGAACTCATCGAGGCCGTCGAGGACTTCAACAACGGACGCCTCATCCGCGAATCGCCAGGCCACATCGCGGAAGACCTGCCCCACCGCACCGAGGCCGACACCGACACCGAACTCGACATCGGCAGCGAGCTCGACGAGCAGGGCTCATAACGGCCCACGGCCGTGCAGTTCTGGCAGTTTCGGCAGCGCAGTCGGCCGCTGAGCGCTGAAGTCCCTGCCGTTCCCGAAGAGTTATCCACAGGGAGTTGCCTTCCCGTGGCAGGTGATCGCGTCCTCCGGTATCTTCTGAAGCTCTCCCTGGACCGGCCTTAGGGGAAATCGGGGGACTGTTTTGAGTTACCCAGTGCACTCGCATGCTCACAGTGAGGCGACGCGTCTGCTGTGTGCGGGCACACGGTTGAACTCCGCTTTCCGTCAGCGCGTCATCGATGAGCTGGTCGGTCACGCAGAGCGGCCCGTTCCGCCGTCGCTCGGTGTGAACCTGCGGCCCGTGCTCGCCCACGCCTTGAGAGCCCGTCAGCAGGAAGTGCGCACCGCGCTGGCCATGTTGGGCGTCTGGGTCACTTTCCTGCTCGTCTCCGTCGTCATGACATGGGATGCCATGGACGACAGGTTCGGCGGCAACTTCGACCTCTCCTTCGACGAACTGCTCTCGCTGGTCCTGTTCATGGGGGAGGAGCAGGCCTCGCCTCTCTCCGGGCAGCCCACCAGCTGGGTGCTGTTCTACGCCGGTGTCGTCCTCGCGCTGTGGGCCGGCCGTGCGGTCTCCGGGCGCGAGTCACTGGTGTACGTGCAGACGAGGGCGCCGCGATTGTGGGTACGCTCCTGGATCCGCCGCAGGCTGGGCGCCGTCGTCACCTTCGCCGCCCGCGTGTTCGCCGCGGTCTACTGGATCAGAGCCGTGACCTCCGTCGGCGAGAACCCCTACCCGCTGATCTTCCCGCTGCTGCTGGTCGCCGTCGTCTGGTGGCACCGGATCAGAGTGACGACAGTGCTGCGGGAGCAGTTGAGCCGCGAGACCTTCGCCTCCGCCCCGCAGCCGGACCTCCCGCTCACGAAGCGCTACCACGGGGTCGGTGAGGCCATCGACCGCGAACAGCACGCTCAGGCCGCCCTCTATGACCCGAACCGCCCCTTCGTGGGGGCAGGCGTTCCGCACAAGCCCTGGTCCTTCGCCCTGGAGCTGCGCCGCAACAAGGAGTCGGGCCACGGCGTACCGGCGCAGGGAGAGCAGCACCTCTCCGGCCGTCAGGTCCTCGGCATGATCACGCCGCGGCTGGTGGCGCTGCGCGAAGCCGCGGCACGCACCAGCCGGGACAGGCTGCGGGAGCTGGAGGTCGAGGAGTTCGTCTACCTCCCCTCCGGTGTGCACCGCGACAGCGGCGTCTACCGCGCGGAGAGCGTGCAGAAGCATCTGGCCGAGGCCGTCGACGAAGGCGGGGAGGCCCGCCGCCACTTCCTCCGCATCCGCGTGGGCGCCTGGGACGAGCAGGTGGTCGTCTCGCTGCTCGTCCGTGTGCACACCCAGGGCGGGATGCTGGTGCTGGAGGTCGTCCCCCACGTGCTGGGTCCGGTCGCCGAGGAGTTCCGCGAGGTGGACGCGATCGTCGAGCGCCAAGCCGGCGGGCCGTTGCGCGAGGGCGTACTCGCTCTCCTCACGGCACCAGCGGTGACGGCCGCCGCGGGGATCGCCGCACTGCGCACGCTCTTCTCCGTCACCCGGGTCTGGCTCTCCTCGCCGGAGCACGCCGCACCGGACGCTCCGCTCGTCTCCGTCCGGGAGCTGGCGAGTACGACCGGGCTGTCGCTGTTCCAGGAGATGGACGTGAGCCGGTACATCAAGACGGTCCAGGACCGCATCGCCGGCGGCGTACGGGACGCACTCGAGCAGAGCGGCTACCGCACCGACCGCTTCGAGCAGCAGATCGTGAACGTGCGTGACGGCGGCGTCTTCATCAAGGAGATGAGCGGCGGAGCCGTCGCCACCGGCGAACACGGCCATGCCGAGCACGTGGAGGGGAGCCTCACATGACGTCCGGCACCGACGAGCGCGGCAGGTCCGGCGAGGACCCGGGGCCCGACGAGCAGGCCGACGAGCAGGCCGGAAGGGCCGGCGGTGGTGGTGGGCCCGTACACATCGGCAGCATGTCGGGAGGTTCGATCGCCACCGGCAGCCACGGGCAGGCGAGTTCGTACACCTTCAACGCTCCGCCGCAGCAGACGGACGAGGCGACACGTGCCCTGCTGGAGGCCGTACGCGCCCTGCGTACGGACATGCGGGTCCTCGCACCCACCGACGAGACCCGTGACGTGGACGGCCGACTGGACGAGATCGAGGGCGAGATCACCCGTACGGGCCGTGCCGACCCCGGACGTCTGGCCCGGCTGCGGGAACGGCTCGAGTCGGGTGCGACGGCGATCGGTGCGCTGGCTTCGGCGATGACGGTCGTGCAGACCGCCGCAGGAGTGCTGGGGTGAGTGAAGTGAGGGGGGAACCGGGATGATTCGCTTCGACGCGGACCACCAGCGGTGGGTGGACCAGGAGGCGGACGTGCTGCTCTCGCAGCGGCACGCCGAGTCCGCGCGTAAGCAACGGCAGGTGCTCAAGGGCGGGTTCGCGGTACTGGCCGTCTGCGCGCTCGCCTTCGGCACCTGGGCGCTCGGGTGGAAGGACGAGCCCGAGGCGCCGCAGCAGAGCCGGCCGCAGCCCGCTCCCGCCATCTCGGAACCGGCCTCCTCCCCTCCGGCCCAGGTACCGACGGAGCCGGACGACGAGCCGTCCGCGTCCGGGTCCTCCGCCCCTCCGGACGGATACGAGACGACGGAGGACTCCGAGGGTTACACCGTGGCCGTCCCCGAAGGCTGGGACCGCAGGACGGAAACCCGGGACGACGGTTCGAAGACCGTCTTCTACGAGGCGTCGGGAGGCGCCCGTCAGCTCCAGATCTTCTGGGTCGAGGACGAGGATCCGTACGCCTCGCTGGAGCTGGCCGAGAAGAACGCGGAGAAGAACGAGGGCTACGACCGCAAGGGCCTCGACCACCTCGACAGCGGCGAGGCCGGCGCCGCCGCCCGGTTCGAGTACACCTACGACTCCGAGGAACACGGCGGCACCCGGCACGTCATCGACCACCGCTTCGAGGGGGAGGACGGCCAGCTGTACGCGATCGTCGCCTACGGTCCGGACGAGGACGGCGACGAGGACAAGGAGAAGGAACTGCTGGACACGGCGCTGACCTTCTTCTGCCCCTCGGGCGCCGAATGCGGGAACAGGGCGAGCGGCACCCAGTGACCGCGCCGGCCGGCTGTCGTCAGCGGCGGGACTCAGTCGGTCGCGGAATGCCGGTGAAGCCACAGAAGTGGTCAAGGCGGGACTTATAAATCGCCAGAAACCCACATAGAGTGCGTTCACCGGGCGCCTCCCGCGTGCCCGACGCACTTCGGCCAGTGAGTAAGCCCACTTATCTGCCGTGTGCGGACATGCAAACGCCAAGACGGGGCAGGGTTCGCTTTTGCCATGTGCCCAGCGCATGGCCGCAGTCCCGTAGTGATCGCGAACAGTGTTTTTCGTGACACAAAGCGTTGTCAGAGCTCGGAAGGCAGTACAGAAGGTGTCCGAAATACAGAGCATTCATATCGACGGCGTGTGGCGCGCTGCCGCAGCCGGTGGGACGCGAGAGGTCCTCGACCCCGCCGACGCCACCACGCTTGCCGTCGTCGCCGAGGGCGGCGTGGAGGACACCGACGCGGCCGTCGCCGCGGCCCGTGTCGCCTTCGACGAGGGGGAGTGGCCCCGTACGCCCGTCGCGGAGCGCGCCGCACTGCTGCGCCGTGTCGCCGGCCTCCTGCAGCGGGACCGCGACGAGATAGGTCTGGCCGAGTCGCGTGACGCGGGAAAGACTCTCGAGGAAGGCCGGGTCGACGTCGACGACGTGACCGCGGCCTTCCGCTACTTCGCCGACCTCGTCGCGGGCGAGTCCGGCGGCCGGGTCGTCGACGCGGGCGACCCCGAGGTGCACAGCGTCGTCGTGAACGAGCCCGTCGGCGTCTGCGCCATGATCACGCCGTGGAACTACCCCCTGCTGCAGGCCAGCTGGAAAGTCGCCCCAGCCCTGGCCGCGGGCAACACGTTCGTGCTGAAGCCCAGTGAGATCACCCCGCTCACCACCGTCCATCTGGTGGGGCTGCTCGCCGAGGCCGGTCTCCCCGCAGGGGTCGCGAACCTCGTGACCGGCCCGG
Source organism: Streptomyces sp. (assembly GCA_035556995.1). Classification (GTDB taxonomy): domain Bacteria; phylum Actinomycetota; class Actinomycetes; order Streptomycetales; family Streptomycetaceae; genus Streptomyces. The sequence continues at coordinate 5,887 of DATMEI010000323.1, read as the reverse complement.
GCGACCCTGTCGGTGCCCGCCTCGCCGAGCACCCCGATGTGGATCTGATCTCCTTCACCGGCGGTCTCGTCTCCGGCACGAAGGTCGCCCAGGCCGCCGCCCCCGGCGTGAAGAAGGTGGCGCTCGAGCTGGGCGGCAAGAACCCCAACGTCGTCTTCGCCGACGCCTGCGCCACCGAAGAGGGCTTCGACACCGCCGTCGACCAGGCCCTGAACGCCGCTTTCATCCACAGCGGCCAGGTCTGCTCCGCCGGTGCCCGCCTCATCATCGAGGAGTCGGTGCGTGAGCGTTTCGTCGCCGAGCTCGCCGTACGCGCCCAGCGCATCCGGCTGGGCCGCGGCACCGAGGAAGGCGTCGAGTGCGGACCTCTGGTCTCCGCTCAGCAGCTGGCCAAGACCGAGGCGTACGTCGCCTCAGCGCTGGACGAGGGCGCGGTGCTGCGCAGCGGCGGCGAGCGGCCCGAGCCGTCCGAGGTGCGCCCCGCCGACGGCTACTTCTACTCCCCGACGGTGCTCGACAACTGCCACCGCGGCATGAAGGTGATCCGCGAGGAGACCTTCGGGCCCATCCTCACCGTGGAGACGTTCCGTACGGAGGACGAGGCCGTGGCCCTGGCCAACGACACGGAATACGGTCTCGCAGGCGGTGTCTTCTCCTCGGACACCGCACGGGCCCGCCGCGTCGCCGGCCGCCTCAGGCACGGCACAGTGTGGATCAACGACTTCCACCCCTATCTGCCGCAGGCCGAGTGGGGTGGCTTCGGCAAGTCCGGCGTGGGCCGTGAGCTGGGCCCCAACGGGCTGGCCGAGTACCGCGAGACCAAGCACGTGTACGAGAACCTGCGTCCCGCACCTGTCCGCTGGTTCTCCGGCTGACGGAGCAACCCCCCACATCCGCCCCTCCGTACGAACGCGTGACCCCAAGGAGCACAAGACGGCAATGTCCAGGCACGACAGGACCAGCTATGACTACGTCATCGTCGGTGGCGGTACGGCCGGATCGGTGATCGCCTCAAGACTCACCGAGGACCCGGACGTGACCGTCGCCCTCATCGAGGGCGGGCCGTCCGACATCGACCGGCCCGAGGTACTCACGCTGCGCCGCTGGCTGGGTCTGCTCGGCGGTGAACTCGACTACGACTACCCCACCACCGAGCAGCCGCGCGGCAACTCCCACATCCGGCACAGCCGCGCGAAGGTGCTCGGCGGCTGCTCGTCCCACAACACCCTGATCTCCTTCAGGCCGCTGCCGTCCGACTGGGACGAGTGGGAGACGGCCGGAGCCAAGGGGTGGGGCTCCGCCGCCATGGACCCCTACTTCGGGAAGCTGCGCAACAACATCGTCCCGGTGGGCGAGCAGGACCGTAACGCCATCGCCCGCGACTTCATCGCTGCGGCGAAGGACGCTCTGGACGTCCCGGAGATCGACGGTTTCAACAAGAAGCCCTTCCACGAGGGCGTCGGCTTCTTCGACCTCTCGTACCACCCGGAGACCAACAAGCGCTCCTCCGCCTCCGTCGCCTACCTCCACCCCCACATCGAGGCGGGTGACCGCCCCAACCTCGACATCCTCCTGGAGACGTGGGCGTACCGGCTGGAGCTTGCGGGCAGCAAGGCGACCGGCGTGCACGTCCGCGGCAAGGACGGCGCGGAGCGGCTGATGTCCGCCGGCCGTGAGGTGCTGCTCTGCGCGGGCGCCGTGGACACCCCGCGGCTGCTGATGCACTCGGGCATCGGCCCGAAGGGGGATCTGGAGGCGCTGGGCATCCCGGTCGCGAACGATCTGCCGGGAGTGGGGGAGAACCTGCTCGACCATCCCGAGTCGGTCATCGTCTGGGAGACGCACGGACCCATCCCCGACAACTCCGCGATGGACTCCGACGCGGGTCTCTTCCTGCGCCGGGAACCGGGCTCCGCAGGTCCCGACCTGATGTTCCACTTCTACCAGATCCCCTTCACCGACAATCCCGAGCGCCTGGGCTACGAACAGCCCCCGCACGGCGTGTCGATGACGCCGAACATCCCCAAGTCCCGCAGCCGCGGGCGGCTTTACCTCACCTCCGCCGACCCGGACGTCAAACCCGCCCTGGACTTCCGCTACTTCACGGACGAGGACGACTACGACGGCCGCACGCTGGTCGACGGCATCAGGGTCGCCCGCGAGGTCGCACGCTCCGAGCCCTTCGCGAAGTGGCTCAAGCGCGAGGTCTGCCCCGGCCCCGACGTCACCTCCGACGAGGAGATCAGCGAGTACGCGCGCAAGGTCGCGCACACGGTCTACCACCCGGCGGGCACCTGCCGGATGGGGGCCTCCGACGACGAACTCGCCGTCGTCGACCCCCAGTTGAAGATCCGCGGCATGGAAGGCATCCGTGTCGCGGACGCCTCCGTCTTCCCCACCATGCCCGCCGTCAACCCGATGATCGGCGTGCTGATGGTCGGCGAGAAGGCGGCCGACCTCATCCGATCCGACGAACAATCCGCTACTACTACTACGGCACCGGGAGGTGTTGCGTGATGTCCAAGCCCGACGAGAGCACCGCGTCCGGACTCACCGAGAGCGCTGCGTCCGCCGCAAGCGCTCCGTCCGCGAAGAGCGCGGAGAGCCCGAAGAGCGCTGGATCCGCCGAGGACACACCGGTGATATCCGTACGCAACCTGTGGAAGGTCTTCGGCCCCCGGGGTCACAGGATTCCCGGCGACTCGGAGCTGTCGAAGCTCTCAGCGGCGGAGCTGACCGAACGCACCGGCTGCACCGCCGCCGTACGCGACGTCGACTTCGACGTACGCAGCGGCGAGGTCTTCGTCGTGATGGGCCTTTCGGGCTCCGGCAAGTCCACCCTCGTACGGTGCCTGACCCGCCTCATCGAACCGACCTCCGGAGAGGTGGAGATCGACGGCGAGGACGTTCTCGGCATGGACAAGAGCCGGCTGCGGGAACTGCGCCGCAAGCGCGCCGCGATGGTCTTCCAGAACTTCGGCCTGCTGCCGCACCGCACCGTCATCGACAACATCGCCTACGGCCTCGAGATCCAGGGCATGGGCAAGGCCGAACGCCGCGCCAAGGCCGCCGAGATGGCGGACAAGGTCGGCCTGGCCGGACTCGGGCAGCGCCGCCCCGTAGAGCTGTCCGGCGGCCAGCAGCAGCGCGTCGGGCTGGCACGCGCACTCGCGGTCGACCCGGAAGTGCTCCTCTTCGACGAGCCGTTCAGCGCCCTCGACCCGCTGATCCGCCGCGACATGCAGGAGGAGGTCATCCGGCTGCACCGCGAGGAGGGCCGGACGATGGTCTTCATCACGCACGACCTGTCCGAGGCGCTCAAGCTGGGCGACCGGATCCTGCTGATGCGCGACGGTGAGATCGTGCAGTGCGGCACACCGGAGGAGATCGTCGCCAAGCCGGCGGACGACTACGTGCGCGACTTCGTCCGCGACGTCCCCCGCGAGCAGGTCATCTCCGTACGCAGCGCCATGCGTCCCGCCGACAAGTCCGAGGCCCAGGGCAGCGGTGCGGCGCTGTCCCCGGACACGCTGGTCTCCGACGCGATCGAGGCAGTGGCCCGCAGCGGTGAGAACTGCCGTGTCGTGGACGGCGGACGCACCATCGGCATCGTCGACCACGCGTGCCTCCTGAGCGTCGTCGCAGGCCTCGACGAGAACGGTGAAGGCGAGGCAGGCAAGGAGAAGGAGGTGGCGGCTGTATGAACACCCTCTTCCCCAGGCAGCCCGCCCCAGGGGGGTCGATATGAGCACCCCGACCATCCCCGAACAGGGCCGGCAGAAGGCACCCGGCGCTCCCGGGCCGCAGCGCCCGGAGACGGAGCCGGCTGAGCAGGCCGCCCCCGGTGGCCTCGCGCGCCTCGCCGCGAGCCCCAAGGCGGTGCTGCTCCTCTTCACGGTTGTGGTCGTCGTCGTCAGCGCGGCCCTCAGCGGGTCCGGCGCCTGGCCCGCGAGCTTGACCGTGGACATCAAGACGCCGCTGAACGACCTGGACAACTGGCTCGTCGACAATCGCGAGACGAGCCCGGTCTTCCTCTACTTCCTGCTGCACATCAGCAACAGCGCCGAGTCCGCGGTGGCGGCCATCGTCAGCCTCTTCGACTCCATGGGCTGGATCGGTGTCACCGTCGTCGGCACGCTGATCGCCTGGGCAGCGGGCGGGTCCGACCTCTCGCGGCGCGCCCTGCGTACGGGCGGTACCGCGCTGGGTGTCTTCATCGTCTGCGGTGTGCTGGACATGTGGGAAGCCACGATGGAGACGCTGGCCCTGATGACGGCCGCCCTCTTCGCCGCGGCCTTGCTCGGCCTGCTGCTGGGGCTGGCTGCCGGCCTCTCGGACCGTTTCGAGAAGATCCTGCGCCCGGTGTTCGACGTCATGCAGGTGATGCCGGCGTTCGCGTATCTGCTGCCGCTGCTGCTGATGTTCGGCATCGGCGTCCCGTCGGCGCTCATCGCGACCGTCATCTACGCGGCTCCGCCCATGGCGCGCCTCACCTCGCTGGGGCTGCGAGCCGCCGACCCGGCTGCGCTGGAGGCCTCGACCTCGCTGGGGTCCACCCCGTGGCAGCGGCTGTGGACGGCGCGGTTCCCGCTCGCACGCAAGCAGATGATGCTCGGCCTCAACCAATCCATCATGATGTGTCTGTCGATGGTCGTCCTCGCCTCCCTCATCGGGGCGGAAGGCCTGGGTGACGAGATCTACCAGGCGCTCGGCAGCCTGGACATGGGCACCGCTCTCACTGCCGGCATCGCCGTGGTACTGATCGCCGTCCTCCTGGACCGTACGACCTCGGCGGCCGGGGAGCGGATGGACGCCACCGTGACCGCCGGCGCCACCCGTCTCATGGCTCGGGTGAGGCTGGCGGTGTGGGCAGGGATCGTCGTCGTGCTCGGGGTGTTCGCCGCCGTCGGTTCCGCGCTCGGTGAGCGCGAGTGGCCGGGCGCGTGGACGGTGGACATCACCCGGCAGCTGCAGGGCGCCGTGGACTGGATCACCGACCACCTCGGCTCCGGCATCCCGCTGCTGGGCGGGACGGTGACCTGGGCTCACGGCTTCACGGACTACCTGCTGAACCCTCTCCGGACCGGTCTGCTTGCCACACCGTGGTGGGCGCTGGCGCTGCTGGTCGCCGTCGTCGGCTGGATCGTCGGCACCTGGCGGGCGGCACTGACCGGGGTCATCTGCCTGGCCCTGGTCGGCGCGATGGGCCTGTGGGAGATATCGATGGACACCTTCTCGCAGGTGATCGGTGGTCTGGTGCTGACCGTGTTCGTCGGTCTCGTCTTCGGCATCCTCACGGCGCGAGTCGAGCGCGTGGAGCGGATGCTGCGGCCGGTGCTCGACACCATGCAGACCATGCCGCAGTTCGTGTACCTGATTCCGGTGATCGCGCTCGTCGGCCTCAGCCGCAGCGCGGGCATCATCGCCGCCGTGATCTACGCGGCCCCGGCGGTCATCCGCATCACCGCACAGGGACTGCGCTACGTCGACCCCGCGGCGATGGAGGCGTCCCGCTCGCTCGGCGCCACAGGCATGCAGCAACTCCTGCAGGTCCAGCTGCCGCTGGCGCGCAAGTCGCTGCTGGTCGGCATCAACCAGGGTGTCGTGCTGGTGCTGTCGATGGTCGTCATCGCCGGGCTCATCGGCGGCGGCGCACTCGGTTACGACGTCGTGCAGGGCCTGTCGAAGGGCGACCTCTCCCAGGGTCTGCCCGCCGGCATCGCCATCGTCTGCCTCGGCATCATGCTCGACCGGCTGACGCAGCCTGCAAGGGCCCGCCCTCGTGATTAGGCCCCCCAGCCGGGAGTTCCAGTCACCCCCGAACCCCAGCGGAATACCCACCCCCTGAAAAGAGAAGACAGGACTCGCAGATGAAAACAAAGCAGAT
>DATMEI010000322.1:0-2888 GCA_035556995.1 Streptomyces sp. | reverse complement strand
TTCCGTTCCATGCACCAGCTCAGCCCCGAGAAGCAGAAGCAGGTGCGGGCGGAGCGCCGTCTGTACCACGAACGGTTCCGCGATCTCGTCGAGGAAGGGCAGCGGGACGGGATCTTCAACGCGGACACACCGCCGGACCTGGTCGTGGACTACCACTTCGGGTCCGTCCACCACCTCAGTCACTGGTACCGGCCCGGCGGGAAGCTCACGCCGCAGCAGGTCGCGGACCACCTCGCCGACCTGCTGCTGCGGGCGCTGCGCCCGTAGGGCGACGCCCGGCCGCGGGCGGGCCCTGCCCGGACCGTCATGCGGGTCCGCCGCCCGGGTAGGGGCGTCCACCGGGCAACGGTTCAGGAGCCGGCACGACCGGCGAGTGAACACAGGCATCCACGTTCCACGTTCCGGAGGTAGCAACGGTGAAGGCATGGCGCGTCCACAGCAACGGCGAGCCGCGCGAGGTGATGCGGCTGGAGGACATCCCCGACCCCGAACCCGGCCCGGGTGAAGTGCTCGTGCGGGTGCGCGCCGCCGACGTCAACTTCCCCGACGCGCTGTTGTGCCGTGGCGAGTACCAGATCAAGCCGCCCTTCCCGTTCACGCCCGGCGTCGAACTGTGCGGCGAAGTACTGGCCGTGGGGGAGGGGACCGCGGAAGCGGACGCGCCCGAGGTGGGCTCCCGCATCATCGCCCAACCGGCCCTGCCCGCAGGGGCGTTCGCGGAACGTACGGTCGTCACAGCGGCAAGCGTCCGCAGCGCCCCCGAGGCGCTGGACGACGCCGAGGCTGCGGCCCTCCACATCGGCTACCAGACGGGCTGGTTCGGACTGCACCGCAGGGCGCGGCTGCAGCCCGGTGAGACGCTGCTCGTGCACGCGGCAGCCGGAGGTGTGGGCAGCGCGGCCGTCCAGCTCGGGAAGGCAGTCGGCGCGCGGGTCATCGGCGTCGTCGGCGGCGCGGCAAAGGCCGAGACAGCACGCGAGTTGGGGTGCGACGTCGTAGTGGACCGACGGCAGGACGACATCGTCGCGGCGGTGAAGGAAGCCACCGACGGCCGTGGCGCCGACGTGGTCTACGACCCCGTCGGCGGCGACGCGTACGCCAAGTCCGTCAAGTGCATCGCCTTCGAAGGGCGGATCGTCATCGTCGGCTTCGCCAGCGGAGCCGTACCGACCCCGGGGCTCAACCACGCGCTCATCAAGAACTACGCGATCATGGGCCTGCATTGGGGCCTCTACAACTCCAAGGACCCGGCTGCGGTGCAGGCGTGCCACGAGGAGCTGAGCGCGCTCGCCGCCGACGGCGCGGTCAAGCCGCTGGTCAGCGAGCGCCTGCCGCTGGAGGAGGGCGCGGAAGCGGTCCAGCGCGTCTTCGACGGCATCACGACGGGCCGCGTCGTCCTCGTCCCCTGAACAAGCACGCCCGAGGGCGGCGGCGGCCCTGCGCAGGCCGCTGCTGCCCGGCGTGAACTGACGTACCCCATCAGCGGGTTGGCGCCGCGGACGAGCCGGGCGACGGCCGGTTCATGAGTGTGCCGTCGTCCAGGGCTGCTCGGGGGTCTCCAACCTGAACGGTCGCCGGCGAGGATCGGCCCGCGCGCTTCAGCCGCGGTTGTGATCTCCGGTCGCGCCGTCGATGAGCTCGCGCAGGATGTCCATGTGGCCCGCGTGCCGGGCGACCTCTTCGAGCATGTGGATCAGTACCCAGCGCAGGGACACGGTGGCATCGTCGAACCACGCCCAAGCCGTGCCGAGGTCGTCGACGTCGAGCTCGTCGATCGTCTTGTCGGCGGCGACCCGGGCCCGGTCGTAGAACGTCAGGACGTCCTCGGTGGACTCGTGTGCCTCGACACGCATGTCGGAGGACTCGTCGTCGGTGAGATCGAAGGGCAGGGGCTCGGTTTCGCGGCCGAAGGTCAAGCAGAACCAGCCGAGTTCGGCACCGCCCAGATGCTTGACCAAGCCCAGCAGGTTCGTCCCCGAGGGAGTCAACGGTCGCCGCAACTGCTCGTCGTCAAGGCCTTCGAGCTTCCACAGCACCGCATCACGATGCCGGTCGAGCGCGACGTGCAGACTTTCCTTCTCGCCACCGGTGAACGGCACACCTTTACTCATGCGCGGGACCGTAGCAATCACCTCTGACACAAGCCGGTCAAGCAGGTCTTGAACTTGCCGGATGCCTGCCGGCGCCGTCAGCTGACCCGCCGGGCCAGCACCTGTCCCGGCCAGGCCCCGGACAGGAAACGGCCGGTGGGGGTGAAACCGTTGCGCTCGTAGAACGCGACCAGTTCGCCTCCGCCGCCCGCCCAGCAGTCGACCCGCAGCAGTTCCACACCGGCCCGCCGGGTCTCCTCGTCGGCATGAGCCAGCAGTGCCGGCCCGATGCCCAGACCGGCGTACCGTCGGTCGGAGACCAGCAGCCGGACGTACCGCTCGGGTTCCTCGGCCGGTGCGATCGGCATCTGCGGGCTGGGCCCGGAATCCAGCACCAGAGCTCCGACGGGTGTTCCGTTCAACTCCGCTATGTATGAGGCGTTTTCGGTCGTGTACCGCTCGACCCGCGCTACCCCGCCGGGCTTCTGCGAATACGGTGTCGTGCCCCACTGCTCGGTGTTGCCGCGACCGTTCATCCAGACCACCGCGGAGTCGAGCATGTCCAGAATGGCCGGTGCGTCGGTGAGGCTGCCTGGTCTGATCCGTATGCCATGCGTGGAGTCGTTCACGGCGGAAGTCTAGGCACTGTCGGGCGGATCGCATGGCGTACTCATCGACAACGACTACCCGTGCGGACGGCGGCTCCGGGTTGGAGCTGCGCACGTAGGGTTCGGCACATGAGAGTGGGGTTTTGGGGCTGGCCGTTTCTCGGCACCGTGTGCGGGCGCGGAGAAACTT
>DATMEI010000321.1:0-4260 GCA_035556995.1 Streptomyces sp. | reverse complement strand
CCTGGGCGCGAGCGAACCGTCGGCTCTCGCCTCCTCGAGGAGCGCCAGCACATGCGCCCGCCACTGTTGCCGGAAGGGCAGTTTCGCCTGACGGGACACGTCCTGGCTCAGCCGGACCCCCGAGCGGATGATCTGGTCGTCGCCCATCCTCGCGACCAGCAACTGCGAGATGTCCACGAGCTCTTGGAGCGCGCCGGCCCTCCGTGGCCGCGATGCGGATATCAGCCGCTGCAGGGTGCTCGACGTGACTTGTTCGATGACGTCCGCGAGGGCAGCCTTGCTGGCGAAGTGGAAGTGCAGTGCGCCGCTGCTCACCCCCACCTGCCTGCAGATGCCGTTGAGCGTCGTACTGACGTAGCCCTGCCGCTCGAACTGCGCTGCCGCCGCCCGCACCAGCTCACAGCGGGTACGCGCTGCCCGTTCCTGCCGTGTCATGACCGTCCCCTCCACGTTTCACTCGCCGGGTCCTGGCGGCGATGCGCCGCGAAGAGGCAAGTCCTTGGTCCCGGCCTCCCGGCCCCATCGGCGTCCGTCGCTCCGGACAAGAGGCCTTCCCGGTTCCATCCCCCTGCGGGGTACTGCGGCACACATGGCCGCAGCGCCCCGGTGTGCCGTCACGATGCGCACCGGCGGGGACGCGCACATGTCCACACGCCGGATCCGGAACCCCTAGTTACAACGAGAGTTGTAATGAGTACAGTGTTCGTCGTAACACTGGAACGGCGTCGCAGCGGAACGACTTCACCGCGAGACGCAGCAACGTGAGGAGAGGTGTCCCGTGGGAGGCAGGCTGGCGGAGAAGCGGGAAGCGATCATGCGCGGGGCCCGTTCGGTCTTCGGACGGGACGGATACACCCGCACCAGCATCGACGCCATCGCCAAAGAAGCCGGAGTCTCCACCAGGACGATCTACAACCACTTCGAGAGCGGCAAGGCCGAACTCTTCCGCCTGATCGTCGAGGAGGGTGCGGCACAGATCCACGACGCCCAACTCGACGTCATCGACCGCTGGTTGCGCAAGGTGACCGACCTGGAAGAGGACCTCATCGACTTCGGCCGCGCCTGGGTGGAGCCGCTGGGCACCTTCCCGGACCACTTCGCCCTGGTGAGGCAGTTGCGGGCCGAGGTGGGTCACCTCCCGCCGGAGCTGCTGAGGGCGTGGGAGGAAGCCGGCCCGCTCCGCGTAGAGAACGCCCTCGCCGACCGGTTCCGGAACCTGGCCGAGGAAGGTCTGCTGCGCACCGACGACCCCAGGCAGGCCGCCAGCCACTTCCTCCAGCTCATCTCGGGGGAGATCATCGACCGCTCCTACTACGGAGCTCTCCCGCTGCCCCCCGAGGTGGTCACACGCCTCATCACCGCCGGCGTCAGAGCCTTCCTGCACGGCTACCTTCCGCGGTAGGTCGTGTCTTGAAAGTCCCGCATGAGCCCGGCCCCCGAGAGGAGTTGACGTATGCAGCCGTCCATCCACAGCAGCTCGGAGCCGACGCTGCCGACGTGCCCCGCCTGGTGGCCGGAATCCGTCAGCCGGAGCACGGGGCCCCGGACCGGCGGGGCAGCCGGCTCAACCATGGCCGAGCCGGAACCCGACACCACGAACGGTGATGATCCAGCCACTGTCGCCGAGCTTGCTGCGCAGGCTGCTCACGTGGGTGTCGACCGTGCGCCGGGACCAGGAATCGCCCCACACCTGCTGCATGAGCCGCTTTCTGGGGATGACGGTCTGAGGGTTGGCCGCAAGCAGGTACAGCAGGTCGAATTCCTTGCGTGTCACCTCCACCCGTCGCCCGTGCAGGCTCACTTCGCGAGTGCTCGCGTCAACTTCCAGCGGGCCGCGGCAGATGACCCCGTTCATGGCGGGCTTCGTACGCGCGCGGCGCATGACCGCCTCGATCCGCGCCATCAACTCACGGAAGCCGCACGGTTTTACGAGATAGTCGTCGGCGCCGGCCTGGAGGCCCAGGACGCAGTCCAGTTCGCTGCCGCGGGCCGTCATGGCGATCACCGGGACGTCGCTCATGGAACGGATACCCCGGCAGACACCCAGGCCGTCCAGATCCGGAAGTTCGAAACCGAGCAGCACCAGGTCGGCGTCGCCGCAGAGTTCGATGGCCTCACTTCCTGTGCCCACGCACTGAACTTCATGCCCGTGCCGCCGAAGGCTCAGCGCGAGACTCTCAGCCTCGGTCCCGTCTCCCTCGACCACCAGGACCCGCCACACGCCCTCCCGTTCCGGCCAGCCGCCCGAGGTGATGCCTTCTGTCGGGCGGGGGTTCGGTATTCGGGATTCCAGTACATCAGTCGAACGCTGGCTCACAGGTTCCCCCTAGCTCCCCCCAGCTCCCGACCCGACCCGGGCCGTGGCAGGACCGTACAAACCGCGCTTCCGGTTTGTCAAAAGTGGAACCTCAGCCAGCCTCTGGGTGCATAATCGAGCAAAAGGGGCCTAATGATTTCGCGAAAGCACGGAAACCGGCTTTGAGTTGGGCGGATGCTGATTGACACCTCAGAAGCGGACAAAGCGCTATGACAAACCAACCGGTCGTACCAATGAAATGCGCCCGTAACGGCCGTTCATGTGAGTGTTTCAGAGCCGAAATCGGAAGCGAGGAGAACGGGACAGAGCGCGGGATTGAGGCTTAACCGGTTGTTCACTCGGTTTTTTTGTTGCACCGCGCGCCCTCTGCCAACTCACCCCAGTTCGAGGTCTGGCGGGTCGCGCCTGGCCTCCGTCAGGCCGGAGCCGGTCGTGACGAGCAGTCGGCCGCAGGAGCTTTCTGCGGCACCACCTGTGGCGGTATCGGTCGCCATCTGGGCCCCGCAGCTCCCCGTTTCCACGAAGAACACGTGGCCGGGGAGGCGCTCACGGGCAGGTCAAGCCCGTCAGCTCATCGGCGAACGCGCCCCGTCGGCCTGGCTGTTCACTCGGCGAAGCCGACACCCGCAGGCTGCTGCCGTTCACGGGACTGCGGTGCGTCCGCCTGTGCGGGGACGGTGCTCTCGGGCGTACGCCGGGAGCCCAGCGCGCCAAGTGCGAAACCGGCCGGGATGCTGACCAGGCCCGGGGAGTGCAGCGGGAAGTACGCGAAGTCCAGGTTGGGGTAGAGCGCGTGCGGGCCGCCGGAGACGGCGGGTGAGAGCGCCAGCAGTGCGAGGGTGATCAGCGTGCCGCCGTAGACGCACCAGCGCAGGCCGCGCATGGTGAACTCGCGCCAGATCAGGCTGTATGCGAGGGCGGGCACCACCACCGAGGCGGCTTCCGTGTAGGCAAGGGTCAGCCAGAACTGCGCGTTGGCGCCGCGTCCGACGACCGCGAGTCCGACACAGACGACTCCGACGAGCACCAGGGCCAGCCTCGCCCGGATGTGACCGTGGACGGTGCCGCGACCGGGCGGGAGTGCGCGGTCGCGGCCCATGTCGTGGACGATCGCGGCGGAGCCGGCGAGCAGCAGCACCGACGCCGACGCCAGCACGGTGAGGAAGGCCGCGCACGAGATGAACGTGAGCAACGTGCCTGGCGAGTCGGGGTTGTTGGGGTCGCTGCCGTCCAGGGCGGCGGCCAGCAGCAGGATGTTGTTGCCGCCGCGTGGACCCGCTTCGTTCAGCCCCTTCATGCCGACCATGGCCTGCATGCCGTAGCCGATGACCGCCGCCGTGACGAGCAGCAGGCCGATGGCGGCGACGGACCAACTCATGGCGCGGCGTGCGCCTTCCGACGAGGAGGACGTCGAGAGCCGCATCAGCAGATGCGGCATGAAGGCGATTCCCAGCAGCACCGTCAGGGCGAGGCTGAGGGTGTCGATCCGGCCGGTGATGTCCGTACCGAAGAGCTGCCCGGGGGCGAGGTAGGCGTCGCCCACACCGCTGTTCTGTGCGGCCTGGTTGAGCACCTCGCCGTAGTCCCAGTCGAATTGGGCGAGGACCAGAAGTGCCAGCAGCGGGGCGATGACGACGAACGCGATCGCCTTGCCGATCTGGAGCATCGAGGAGCTGCGTACGCCCCCGATTGCCGCGCAGGAGATGATGAGCACGCCGACCAGCACGATCCCGGCGACCTCACCGTACTTGCCCGGCAGTCCGATCAGGGTGGCCGTGATCTGGCCGATCGGGATGAGCTGGGCGATGAGCAGCGGTACGGAGACCACCAGCGTCGCCACACCGGCCGCACGGCGGGCGGCGCTCGGGGGCAGCCGGCGTGCGAAGACGTCGCCGAGCGACCAGCCCGGTCCAGCGGGCAGCCGTTCGGCCAGCCATACCTTC
>DATMEI010000320.1:0-6645 GCA_035556995.1 Streptomyces sp. | reverse complement strand
GCGCTGGAAGATGACCGTTTCGCCCTCGCGTATGAGCACCCCGCCGACCTCGACGTCCTCGGACGCGCGGCGCGGGAAACTGCCCGTCGAGCGCAGCGGGATGATCCGCAGCATCTCCTCGATGGCCGGGTCCAGCAGGCTCCGGTCGTCGTATATCTGAGTGTAGAGCTCGCGCTGTGCCAGCAGCAGGTACGTGACGTTGGAGATCATGCTGAGCGAGGTCTCGTGCCCTGCCATCAGGATGCCGATGCCGGTCCGTACGGCCTCGACCTCCGTCATGTCCCCGGCGTCCAGCGCCTGGATGAGTACGGAGACGAGGTCGTCGGACGGACTGTGGCGGCGTATCGAGATCAGCTTGCGCAGGAACGCCTCCAGGCCGTCGCGGGCTTCGTCGATCTCCTCCTTGGTGTGGGCGGAGGTGGCCACGAAGACGTCGGAGTACCTGCGGAACTCCGCTCGCTCCTCGTACGGGACGCCGAACAACTCCACGATCATGCGGACGGGCAGCGGGATCGCGAGGCGTTCGACGAGATCGCCGGGCGGACCCGCCTCTTCCATGGCGTCGAGCTGCTCGGTGACCAACTCGCGCATGCGGTCGGTGAGTTGGGAAACGATGCGGGGCCGGAACGCGTGCGCCACGAGCTTGCGTATCTTGCCGTGGTCCGGCGGGTCCATGCTGAGCAGGTTCCCGGGGCGCAGCGGCAGCGGGGTCACCCGTGCGGTGTCGTGCTCCGTCGCGGCGCGGGAACTGAACCGGGGGTCCGCCAGGAACTCCCTGATCTCGTGGTATCCGGTGATCAGCCAGGCCTCTCCGCCGTAGGGCATGGTCACCCGGGACACCGGTTCGGTGCGGCCCAGTTCCAGATAGCGGGGATTGAGATCGAGCTTGACCACCGGGCCGAAGGGGTACTTCGGTGCTCCGGAAGTATCCGTGGCCGTATGCGTGACTGCCATTCTTGCCGCCTTCCGCGAATTGTCCGCAGCGCCGGAAAAGGAAGAGCCGGAGCACTCGGGCGAGGGCAGCACGTATGTCCGGCCGGCGCCGCGCGCCGTGCGACATATGCCGCACGGGCCGCTCCGTTCCGGGGATCCTGCCACAGGAGGCACCCGGGAACGCGCGTTCGGGCAGGCGGTGATGGCAGCGGAAAGAGAAAAGCAGAAGAGGCAGGAAAAGGTGAGCGAGCGCGCGAAGAGAAATGTGAAAGAAGGCGTGTGGTCAGCTCTTCATTACGGCCCGTCCGCCGGTGTTCATGCGCGGTTATTCAACGGTTGAACGCCGTTTCCCGCATTTCCGGCACGCTTACGGACGGGAGAACGCGGCCGTCCCGCAGAGGCGCGTCCACAGTGGATGTCCACAGTGGACGGGTGCCCCGGCACGCTAACAAGCGGATCGCGGCAGGACGAGAGTTCATGCTGCGCGCGGCCGGGGCACCAGGGCGCCAGGATCAAAGCCCTGGCGGCCGGCAGCCAGGGCTACCTCCGTCCGTACAGCCGCATCGTGACCGGTCCGAAGATCAACACGAACAGTCCGGCCCAGCCGAGCACCCAGCCGATCTCCGTCGACGGCCACGACCCGGCCATCAGCCCCCGCACCGCCTCGCACAGATGCGTGACGGGGCTGTTGTTGACGAACGCCTGCAGCCAGCCCGGCATGGTGCCCGGGTCGACGAAGACGCTGCTCAGGAAGGTCAGCGGGAAGACGACCATCATCGAGGCGCCCATCACGGCCTTCTCGGAGCGCAGCAGCAGACCGAGCATGGTCCACACCCAGGAGAAGGCGAAGCTGAACACGAGCAGCAGGCACACACCGGCCAGTGTCCCGAGCACCCCGCCGGCCGGACGGAAGCCCAGGATCAGGCCCACCGTGAGGATCACGACCGAGGCGACGGCGTAGCGGAGCATGTCGCCCAGCAGATAGCCGACCATCGGGGACGGGCGCCAGATCGGCAGTGTCCGGAAGCGGTCGAAGACGCCCCGGACGATGTCGGTGTTGATGGCGATGCCCGTGTACATCGTGATCATGACGACGGACATGACCAGCATGCCGGGCAGCAGGAACTGCACGTACTCCTGCGGCGAATCGTCCAGCGCGCCGCCGAACAGAAACGTGTACATCAGCACCAGCATGACCGGGAACGCGGTCACGTCGAAGAGCTGCTCCGGAACGTGCTTGATCTTCAGCATGGCTCGCCAGCCGAAGGCCGTCGAGGCCGCCAGCGCACTGGGCCTGGGTGGACGCTCATGGGCCAGCAGCAGCCGGGCCAGGGTCTCCGCGCTCACCGTGGCGGACTCCTCCGCGCGCGCGTCGGGGCGGGAGACGGGCTCCGTCTTCGTCACGGTTTCGCTCATGCTGCTGCTCCCTCGGCGTGCTGGGCGGAGTCGCCGGTCAGGGCAAGGAAGACCTCGTCGAGGCCGGGCTGACCCAGCGAGAAGTTGTCCACGGCGATGCCGCTGCGGGCCAGTTCGGCCAGTGCCCGTGACGCCTGCCCGGCCGACTCGCCCTGGCTGCCGGAGACCCGGGCGGTCAGGGCGAGCGGGTCGGCGTCCCGCTGCACCGGGACGTTCAGGCAGGCGCCCAGCAGCCGCTCGGCCTCCGGCCGTTGCGCAGCGTCGCGCAGCCGCAGGTGCACGGAGCCCGCACCGACCGACGCCTTCAACTCGCCATTGGTGCCCTCGGCGATCACCCGGCCGTGGTCGATCACCGCGATGCGCGCCGCCAGTTGGTCCGCCTCGTCCAGGTACTGCGTGGTGAGCAGAACCGTGGTGCCCTGGGCGACGATGGCCCGCACGATCTCCCACACCTGGTTGCGGCTGCGTGGGTCGAGGCCCGTGGTGGGCTCGTCCAGGAACAGCAGGTCGGGGGTGTTGAGGATGGACGCGGCGATGTCCAGGCGGCGCCGCATGCCACCGGAGTAGGTCCGCACCTGCCTGCTCGCGGCCTTGGTGAGGACGAAGGCGTCCAGCAGCTGCTCGGCGCGCGCCCGCGCGGCCGATCTGCCGTGGCCGAGCAGGCGGCCGAGGAGGATCAGGTTCTCCGCGCCGGTCAAGTCCTCGTCCAGGGAGGCGTACTGACCGGTCAGGGAGACACATGAACGTACCGCTTGGGCCTCCCGCACGACATCCTGGCCGAAGATGCGGGCCTCGCCCGCGTCCGGCCGCAGCAGGGTCGCCAGCATCTTCACGCAGGTGGTCTTGCCGGCCCCATTGGGGCCGAGTACCCCGTACACGGTGCCGGGGGCGACGGTGAGATCGATGCCGTCCACGGCGCGCTCGTCTCCGAAGGTCTTCACCAGTCCGGAGGTCTCGATCGCGAATGCCGAGCTTCTCCTTGTCATGCTCCCCACTCTCCCTGCGCCGCACCGGGCACAGTCCAGGCGGCCACCACGCCCGCCACCACGGGTACGGCTAACGAGAACTTGGTCACCGCGGCCCCTTCCGCCGACTCGATATGTTGTCTGCCAATAGGTAGCACATCTACGACCCCGTGTGTAGGCTGGCTACACATGAGGCAGGATGCGGTACGTGGACATCTGGATGGATTGCTCCTGGCGGTTCTTGAACCGGCCCCGCTGCACGGATACGCGATCATCACCGCGGTGCAGCAGCGCAGCGGTGGCGTACTCGAACTGCGCACCGGCACCATCTATCCGGCGCTGAACCGGCTGGAGCGGCTCGGCCTGCTCCGCAGCAGCTGGGAGGCCGTCGGCCAACGGCAGCGGCGCTGTTACGAGTTGACCGACGCGGGACAGCGCTACCTCGCCAACGAGCGCACGGCCTGGCAGGACTTCACCACCGCGATCGGTTCGGTCCTCAACCCCGCCGCGTCCCAGCCGAACGGGCTGGCAACGTGACCACGGCGAGCAAACGGACCGAGGCCGCCGAGTCCGGGCCCGCCGAGTCCGAGCCCGAAAGCCGGAGCGATCCCGTCGACGAGTACGTCAGCACGCTGGACGCCGCCCTGCGCGGCCCCGTCGGGGCCAAGTCCCGCATGGTCGCGGAAGTTCGCGACGGACTCACCGAAACGGTGGCGGCCCTCACTCACCAGGGCGTGCCGTACCAGCGCGCGGTCCGCCAGGCGGTGGAGGAGTTCGGCTCGGCCGACGACCTGGCCGACAGCTGCCAGCGCGAACTGACCATCGCCCAGGCCCAGCACACGGCCCGCGCCGTGGCCTTCACGGCCCCCTTCCTGATCGCATGCTGGTACCTGGTGCAGAACGCCGGCGACATCCACGACTCCCCGGTGCCGCGCACCGCGCAGCTGCTCGCGGTCCACCTCGCCTCGGTCGCCGGCGGCGCGGTCCTGTTCGCCGCGGCGACCCTGGCCGCCACCGGCACCCTGGCCCGCTGGCTCCCCACACCCCACCGGCTGCCCCTCTACGTGGCCTGGACGGGCACCACCGCGAGCGTGTCCATGGCCGTCGCCGCCCTCGCCCTCGCCACCGCCTCGGTCCTCGCCGAGAACTGGCTGCTGACCGGACTGGCCTGCTCCCTCGCCGCGGTGTCCCACGCCGTCATTGCGGGCTCGGCTCGCGCCTGTCGCCAGTGCGCGCGCATGCCGTCGATGGACCCCGCAATTCTTTAGCCGGGCCGCCAACTCCGCCTTCGAGGAGGCCTATGACGGACTCGTCGAGGACGGGCGCTGCAAACCGCTGCCCGGCGCCGCCGAAGCGATCGAAACCATCCGCCGCTCCGGCCGCAAGGCCGTTCTGACCACCGGCTTCTCACGCGCGACGCAGGACCGCATCCTCGCCGCCCTCGGCTGGAAGGACATCGCAGACCTCACCCTGTGCCCTGCCGACGCGGGCCGCGGCCGACCGTACCCGGACATGGTGCTCACAGCGCTGCTGCGTACCCGCAGCGGGCGGGGCCCAACTCATGCGGACCCATCTGCGGTGGAGGGGAAGGATCTGTCGCCGAAGAGGACACGGCTGGCCGCGGCCTGGCCGAACGGCGTGCGCAGGAGTGTGAACGCCGCCGCCGCCATAGCCGGCGTCCGCACGTGGGCCAGTCCTCTGCGCAGCATGAGCCGTCCTCGGAAGCGAGCGCGCAGAGCGGCTCCGTCGTAGTTGGTCAACGCGTCCCGCGGCTTCCCGGCCCGCAGTGCGTCGTCAAGGGCCGCGGCTGCGAGCTCCGACAGCCGCAGGCACGGATCCAAGCCCCCGGCGGTGAGTGGAGAGACCGCGCCTGCTGCGTCCCCCACAAGAAGTCCGTCGGCGCAGCTGACCCGACGCAGCATGCCACCGACGGGGATCGGGCCTCCGCGTCGCTCCACCGCATCAGGACGGTCCACGCCGGCCAGCCCGGGCGCTGAGGCACAGAACCGCTCCAAGGCCCCGCGAAGTCCCTCCGGGTAGCGGTCGGCATAGCCTGCAACGCCGACATGGGCGTGCTGCCCGTCGTTGACCACCCAGGCCAGGTAGCCGGGGGCGAGCGAGGGATCGAGCACGCAGTGGAAGGTAGGTGGCTCGTCGCTCCCGGACAGTTCGAAGACCTCCTCGGCACCGACGAGCAGGTGCTTGTTGCGGTCGAGGGCGAGGTCGCGGGCGACTCTTGAGCGTGCTCCGTCGGCGCCGACGACGAAGCGTGCCCGGACCACGGTGGTGCCGTCGCGGTCTGCCAGGTGGAAGGTGTTCCCCTGCCGGCCTGCGTAGCGCGTGCCCAGTGCTATTCGCACGCCGGCGTTGGCCGCGGCGGCAGCCGCTGCCTCGTACAGCGGCGCCATGTCGCCCACGCGGTACTCGTCGCGGGCGCTGTCAAGGCTGACCGGGCGGCGCATGCTGGGCGGGTAGAGCACCACTCGTCGAATCGGTGGCCCGAGGTGCTCGGGAGGCAGCGCGAAGTCATCGAGCGTCTTCCGTACGAAGATTCCGGTGGTGCGGATCTTGCTGGCAAGGCTGGCCCGGCGTTCGACCAGAAGCACGTCGTGGCCTTGTCGGGCGAGGAGCGTAGCGGTGTGAAGTCCGGCGAGCCCGGCTCCGACCACCAGTACGTCGGTACTGGCCGTGACCCCGGGGCGGCAGGAGGTGCTGGGTGAGTTCATGGTCTGCTCCTTGTGGGGTCCCCGTCATTGGTTCGCATCGGTGCGCAGCAGGCGTAAGCCGCTGGCCAGCGGTGCGGCGACAGCCCAAGCCGCGAGGATGAGCCGTGCCGTCGAGGTGTCGTCGCTCGGGCCCCGGCTGAAGATCAGGTGGCGGGACCCGAGTTGGGCATGAGGGCGGAGAAGTCGGCACGGTGCGGCCTGTATCGGCGACGCCGCGGACCAGAGCTGGTCCGGCGGACCCTGTTGAGGTCGAGGCCGTTGATCCGTTGGGTCCCAGGAACCCGGTGACCTTTCCGCGCTGGACATCGAACGTCAGGTCATCGACGGCCAGGACGTCGCCCGTACAGCTTCGTCGCCGTCCGTACCCGGATCACCGGTGTCCTTCATGGGCGCCCACTTCCGCCAGGTTCTCGGCCTCCCAGCGCAGCAGGTCTCCCGGCTGGCATTCGAGCACCTCGCAGAGCGCGGCGAGTGTGCTGAAACGCACCGCCTTGGCGCGCCCGTTCTTGAGGACCGACAGGTTGGCGGGCGTGATCCCGACGCGTTCGGCGAGCTCGCCCACGGACATCTTCCGCTTGGCCAGCATCACGTCGATGTCGACGGCG
>DATMEI010000319.1:0-2459 GCA_035556995.1 Streptomyces sp. | reverse complement strand
GACACCGTCGAGGTCCAGGTCGAGTTCGACCTTGGTGCCGCCCTTCCAGTACTCCTCCGGACGGAAGTCGAGGCGGTTGTCACCGAACCAGTGCCCCTCGACGTCGACCTCCGGGTCGGCGCTGACGGATATCGCCTTCTCGACGGCCTTCCGGTCCTTGATCGCGTGGTTGAAGTTGATCGACACGGGCATTCCCACGCCGACCTTGGCCCCGTCCTCGGGCGTGAAGCGGCCGATGAACGTGCTGTCGGGCTTGAGGGTGGTGAAGCGCGACTTCTTGCTGGTCTTGCGCCCCTCGGAGTCCTCGGCCCGGGCTTCGACGGAGTACTTGGTGTCCGTGGCCAGGTGGGACGCCGGCTCCCAGACCGAAGCCCCCTCTGCCATCCTGCCCTCGACCTTCTTGCCGTCGGCGTCCTCGACCTGGACATCGACGAGTTTGCCCTTGTCGGCCGTCACCTTCAGCGCCCCGTTGGTCGCCACACCGTCCGCGCCGTTCTTGGGCGTGACCTCGACGACCGCCTGCGGGGCCCGCTCGCCCTCGCCGTCCTTGCCCGCCCCCTGCTTTCCGTCCCCACCACTCGCGCCTCCGCAGGTGGTCAGTGTCAGCAGCAGCACCACGGCCAGCACGACGAGTCCTATGGCGGACCCGCCTATGACCTGGGTCCTGCTGTCCCCGCGTATCGCCTCGGGGTTGAGCTTCTCCTTGAGCTTCTCCCTGGCGTCCACAGCGACGGTCTTCAGATCCACAGCGGGCTACTCCCCTCGCACGGCTGCTCGCGCACCAGCGTGCGCCCCCGACGCGAAATGACAACTCTCCGCCGCTAGATAATCACACCGTAGTGAAGAGGGGATCCCCGAGATTGTCACCATTCCGTCGCGATTTCCGAGCAGCGGAAGGCGCCCAGGTCATGCGCCCGCTGAGCGCCGCGTCAGTCCAGCGCGGATCCCGCAGTCCAGTCCTCCCAGGACATGTTCCAGCCGCCCAGCCCGTTACCGGGTGCGACCGTACGCTCACCCGAGCCTTGGACCGTGACCACGTCCCCGACCAGCGAACTCCTGTAGAAGGCTCCCGCTGCGCTGCGCGGGTCGCCTCCCTTCTTGTCGTGCAGCCCGATGCAGCCGTGGCTGACGTTGGCCTTGCCGAAAGTACGCCTGGGCGCCCAGTAGTTGCCGTGCAGGAAGGTGCCGCTGTCGGTGAGCCGCATCGCATGCGGCACGTCCTCGATGTCGTACTCACCGCCGAAGCCGACCGTACGGGCGTTCATCCGGGTCACTTCGAACTTCTCGCTGATGACCATGTGGCCCTCGTACGTGCGGTTCTTCGCCGACCCCGCCGTGATCGGGACCCGGTTCACGACCGTGTCGTCCCGCAGCACCGTCATCATGTGACGGCGCGCGTCCACGACGGTGCGCTGGTCGCGGCCGACCGTGAAGTGGACGCGCTTGCGCTGCACGCCGTGAACGGCTGGGGCGGCCTTCACTCCGCGCAGCCGCAGATCGAGAGTGACGCGGGTGCCCGGCTTCCAGAACTCCCGCGGGCGGAAGTCGAGTCGGGACGAGCCGAACCAGTGCGGCTCGACCGGCACGGAAGGGTCCGCGGTGACGCGGATGGCGCGCTCGACGGCGGCCCGCTCCTTGATCGGCCTGTTGAACTTGATCGAGAGGATCATCCCCGTGCCGACGGTCTGCCGGTGCTCGGGCGTGAAGAAGCCGATGAAGCGGCGGGGCTGGGCCTTCGTCGTGAACGTGGTGTGCCGCGCGGAACGCCTGCCCTCGTCGTCGCGCGCGACGACTTCGACCGTGTACTTGCTGCCGAGCTCGAGCCCGCTGCCGGCCGCCTTCGGCAGCCACGTACGGCCGTCGGCCGAGACCCGCCCGGGCAGCTTGTGCCGGGCGCCCTTGCTCCTGCGGGTGACCCGCACCCGTTCCAGGGTGCCGTCCACGACCGACACCCTCAGCTCCTCGCCGGCCCGCACGCCCTTGGAGCCGTCCCCCGGCGTCACCTTGATCACCTGTGCGGGTGTCCGCGTCTCGACGATCGCGCCGCAGCCCGCCACCAGAGCGCTCACCGCACACAGCAGGCCCAGCGCGCACGTGCGCAGCCCGCTCCTCCACAGCACTGCCGTGTTGACTGACCGCACCGCCCGCCCCGCCCGTCCCATGTCCGCACTCCCCGTGAAGTTCGCCCGTACGGAGACCAACGACCCGCCGCCACATGGGAAACGAATCGTTCACGCGGGTGCGCGACAGGGCCCCGGTGCCGGAAGCATCGCGCGAGGACCACCGTCTTGCGAGGACCGACTCGGCCCGGACAAAAAGGAGGTGAAGGGTGTCAGTGGTCAACCGTAGTCTCGCCCCCGATGAATGCCGGAGTGGGGACGAGCGGGGCGAACAGCACGAGCGGCACGGGCAGCGGGGTGGTGGACGGCGGAGCCGGCGCAGGAGCCGAACCGGGCGTG
>DATMEI010000318.1:0-2609 GCA_035556995.1 Streptomyces sp. | reverse complement strand
CGTACGCCCTCATGCATCAACTCGACGAGGTCGGCCCACAGTTCGTCCCATTCGACCCGGCTCAGGTCGCGTCCCGCGCGATAGGGGTCGATGCCGTGCCGGAAGAGCACCTCGGCGCGGTAGACGTTGCCGACGCCCGCCACGATCTTCTGGTCCATCAGGAGGGCCGCGATGGTGGTGCGGCTGCGGGAGATACGCGACCAGGCTTGCTCGGGGTCGGAGTCCTTGCGGAGCGGATCGGGGCCGAGCCGGTCCTCGACGGCCTGCTTCTCCACGTCGGTGATCAGTTCACAGCGGGTGGGACCGCGCAGATCCGCGAAGTGGCCGCCGGCTCCGGCTTGGGATCCGGTTCCGGCTCCGGCTTCGGCTTCGGCTTCGGCTTCGGTGACGAGCCGTAGCCGCACCTGCCCGACGGGGGCGGGCACGGGCCCCGTGCCGAAGGTGAACTTGCCGTACAGGCCGAGGTGTACGTGCACCCAGCCCGCACCCTCGAAGCCGAGGAAGAGATGCTTGCCGTGTGCCTCGGCGCCCGACATGACCTGCTTGTCGATCAGGGCCGCACCGTCGGAGAACTTTCCCTGCGGGCTCGCGGCCCGTACGGCCCGGCCTCCGAAGCGCTCCTGACCGTCCTCGGCGAGCCGGTGGATCGTGTGCCCCTCGGGCATCCGCGTCAGGACTCCGGGTGGTGTGCCGGTACGGGCGGCAGCTGGCCTGTGATCTCGTACGTGGAGAGCATGTCGATGCGGCGCACGTGCCGTTCGCCTTGCGAGAAGGGCGTGTTGAGGAAGGTCTCCACGAACTTCACCGCCTCGTCGGTGGTGTGCATGCGGGCGCCGACCGAGACGACGTTGGCGTTGTTGTGCTCACGGGCCAGCGAGGCGGTCTCCTCGCTCCATGCCAGTGCGCAGCGCACACCCTTGACCTTGTTCGCGGCCATCTGCTCGCCGTTGCCGGAGCCGCCGACGACGATGCCCAGCGCCTCGCTGTCCTGCGCGGTGCACTCGGCTGCGCGGAGGCAGAAGGGAGGGTAGTCGTCGGCGGCGTCGTAGATGTGCGGGCCGCAGTCGACGGGGTCGTGGCCTGCGGACTTCAGCCATTCGACGAGATGGTTCTTGAGTTCGTAGCCCGCATGATCGGAGCCGAGGTACACGCGCATGAGGCTGAGTGTATGACGCCTCACCGCGGCGTACGGGACCGGGCTTGACCTCGGCCTCGGCCGTCACACCAGGCAGGCCGCGCGTCGGCCCGTACGCCGGCCGCCGTACGTCAGCCGCGCCGTCCGACCAGCTTCCAGGCGCCCGGCAGCGCACCCATCGCGAGCCCCGCCTTGAGCAAGTCCCCGATGAGGAAGGGCACAAGGCCCGCCGCGACCGCTTCGGAGAACGACATCCCGGTGGCGACTGCGAGGTAGGGCACACCGACCGCGTAGGTGAGGGCCATGCCTGCCGCCATCGTTCCGGCCGTGCGCAGCACACCACGGTCACCGCCGCGCCGCGCCAGAGCGCCGACGACCGTGGCCGCCAGCAGCATCCCCAGCACGTATCCGAAGGACGGCATGGCCGCACCTGAGCTCGCCTCGGCGAACCACGGCATCCCGGCGACGCCGGCCAGCGTGTACAGCACCATGGACAGGAAGCCACGGCGGGCGCCCAGTCCCGCGCCGACGAGCAGCGCCGCGAAGGTCTGGCCGGTGACGGGGACCGGCGATCCCGGTACGGGGACGGCGAGTTGGGCCGCGATGCCGGTCAGCGCCGCACCGCCGAGGATCAGGACCGCGTCGCGGACGTGCGCGCGGGTGCCGGTGGCGCCGGCCGCGGCAGCGGGCAGCACGTCGGCGAGTACGTTGCCGGGGCGGGGGTCGGCGGCGGGGGTGAGGGCACTCATCGGGCTGCTCCCGGGTCCTGGTGTCGACGGTGGTCTGTGAGTCGCGTGCGCGAGCGGATCTCTGCTTTCTGCGCCTGCGAACTGTTCGACGCTAGCCGACTGCCGTACGTGTCCGCGTGGGGGCAGGTGACAAATCAGACGCAACTCCCTTGAGGGAAGGCGCACATGGACCGCGCAGTCACGCGAAGTGAGCTCTGCGTCCGCGTCGCGACAGGTCTCCGGGGGCTGTTGAAGCGCCGTGTGAGCCCGCTGAGACACTGACCCGAGCTTTTCCACGATCATCCGCAGTCTCATCAAGAACGGCCTGTTTCATGACGCGCACCGAGCTGTCCGACGCGCCGCCCCCGAGCCCCGAAGGCTCGAGAACCAGCCCGGGACAGCCTGCGCTGTCCCATGGGCTCAAACAGCGGCATCTGTCCATGATCGCCCTGGGAGGTGTGATCGGAGCGGGGCTGTTCGTCGGCTCCGGAGCGGGGATCGCCGCGGCGGGCCCCTCGATCGTCCTCGCCTACGCGGCCTCGGGTCTGCTCGTCATGCTCGTGATGCGCATGCTCGGCGAGATGTCGGCGGCGAATCCGGCTTCCGGCTCCTTCTCGGTGCACGCGGAGCGCGCGCTCGGCCCGTGGGCGGGCTTCACCGCGGGGTGGATCTACTGGACGCTGCTGTGCGTGGCGATCGCGACGGAGGCCACCGCCGCCGCCGACATCATGGTGGGCTGGCTGCCC
>DATMEI010000317.1:0-2876 GCA_035556995.1 Streptomyces sp. | reverse complement strand
TAGGCGCGACCGCACTCATACCCGCGAGTGCGGCCCAGGCCCAACCGGCCGCGGCGCCGCAGGCGTCCGTACATCCGGCACTGCAGTCCGGGCTCGCACAGCCCGGCACGCCGGGGCAGCGCACGGGCGGACACAGCGAGGACAACCTGAAGGGCCCGTTCGACGAGGAGCAGGACGCTCAGCGTCAGGCGGCACTTGAGCAGGTCGCCAGCGGCGACGCCAAGTTGGTGGACCGCAAGGGGTCCAAGGTCGCGAAGCTCGACGGCGGCAAGTACGTCGAGCTGGGGCGCGAGAAGACCGACAAGATCTTCACCATCCTGCTCGAGTTCGGCGACAAGGTCGACGAGGAGTACGGCGGCGAGCCCGGCCCCGTGCACAACAAGATCCCGGCGCCGAAGCGCAAGGACGACAACTCCACCTACTGGAAGAAGGACTTCAACCGGAAGCACTTCCAGGACCTCTACTTCTCGGGCAAGACCGAGGACTCGGTCAAGAGCTACTACGAGAAGCAGTCCTCGGGCCGCTACTCCGTCGAGGGCGCCGTCTCCGACTGGGTCAAGGTCGACTACAACGAGGCGCGTTACGGCTCCAATTACTGCGGCGACTCCAACTGCCCGACCGTCTGGGACGCCGTGCGCGACGGCGTCAACCAGTGGGTGAAGGACCAGAAGGCCGCCGGCAAGACCGACGAAGAGATCGCAGCCCAGCTCGCCGAGCACGACAAGTGGGACCGCTACGACTTCGATGAGGACGGCGACTTCAACGAGTCCGACGGCTACATCGACCACTTCCAGTTCGTGCACGCGGGCGAGGACGAGTCTGCGGGCGGCGGCGCCGAGGGCGAGAACGCCATCTGGGCGCACCGCTGGTACGCGTACGGAAGCGACGCGGGCAGGACCGGCCCCGAGGAGAACAAGGCCGGCGGCACCGAGATCGGTGACACGGGCATCTGGGTCGGCGACTACACGGCGCAGCCCGAGAACGGCGGACTGGGCGTCTACGTCCACGAGTTCGGCCACGACCTCGGTCTTCCCGACCACTACGACACCACCGGCGGGGGCGAGAACTCGGTCGGGTTCTGGTCGATCATGTCCGTGGGCTCCTGGCTCAACAAGGGCAAGGACGCCATCGGCGACTCCGCCGGCGACATGAACGCCTGGGACAAGCTCCAACTCGGCTGGCTCGACTACGACAAGGCGAAGGCGGCCACGAAGTCGAAGCACAAGCTCGGCACTCACTCGTACCAGACGAAGGACAAGCAGGCCGTCATCGTCGAGTTGCCCGAGAAGGACGTCACCACGACCATCACCAAGCCCGCCGAGGGTGAGAAGCAGTGGTGGAGCGGCAGCGGTGACGATCTGCGCAACACCCTCAGCCGCAGTGTCGATCTGACGGGCAAGTCCAAGGCCCAACTGGACCTCAAGGGCTGGTGGGACATCGAGGAGAACTACGACTTCCTCTACACCGAGGTCTCCGAGGACGGCGGCGAGACCTTCACCCCGATCGACGGAACTGTGGACGGCAAGCCCATCCCGCGTGACGGCAGCGACCAGCCCGCGCTCTCCGGAGTCTCCAAGTCCTACCGTGATCTCTCCTACCCGCTCGACGAGTTCGCGGGAAAGAAGATTGATGTTCGCTTCCGCTATCTGACGGATGGTGGGGTGGCCCAGAAGGGCTTCGCAGCCGACGCCCTGAAGATCACCGCGGACGGTGAGCCGGTCTTCGAGGACGGCGCCGAGAGCGACGGCGACAACGGCTGGGCGACGAAGGGGTTCTCGCGCATCGGGGAGTCCTTCACGAAGCCCTATCCGCAGTTCTACATCGCGGAGAACCGCAACCACTCCTCGTATGACAAGGCGCTGAAGTACGGCCCGTACAACTTCGGTTGGGCCTCCACGCGGCCCGACTGGGTCGAGCGCTACGCGTACGAGAAGGGGCTGCTGCTGTGGCTCTGGGACACCTCTCAGCTGGACAACAACGTCTCTGCGCACCCGGGTGAGGGCCTGATCCTGCCGGTCGACGCACACGCCAAACCGGAGAAGTGGTCGGACGGCAAGCCCCTGCGCAACCGCATGCAGGCCTACGACTCACCGTTCAGCAGGTACGCGACAAAGGGGATGACTCTCCACAACGACGGCGAGGCGGCAAAGGTCAAGGCGAAGAAGGGCGTCTCGGTCTTCGACGACCACAAGGGGACGTACTGGTACAAGTCGAACCCGACCGCTGGGGTTAAGGTTCCGGACACCAACACCCAGATCAAGGTCACGAAGCAGACCCCCCTGGGCAGGACGATCACCCTCCAGGTGAGACCTTCGACTGATTAATTTGCATCGTTGCAGGTCAAAACATGATCGGCCGTTGACCCCCTGGCGGGCAGCGGCCGATCGCGTTTAGATTCCAGTGACGGACCTCTGCGGAGGTCCACCGGAACAGTTTCTCGCGGGGGTGTTGTTGATCATGGCTGGAGGCGGATTCGTCCAGCTGCCGGATGGAAGCGTGATCGTCGCGCTGACCTTGCCGGTGCCGGTTCAGCGGGTGCACAGGCACGCCGAGCCGGATGCGGGGGCAACCACGGACGCGGGCCCGGGATCGGTCAAGGAGGACCGGCTGCCGGGTCCGGGGCGACAGGGCCACAGGGGCGGCCCGTACGACGGCGCGATGCCCGAGCGACGGCGCTGGTCCGCACACGCGGACGAGGCCCACACGGTGCGTTCCGTGACGACACGGGCATACGGCGACGAACTGCGCGTACGCGTGCTCGTGCACTCGCTCAACCGGGCCCGCGCCCTGACCCGGCTGCGGAACCTCGGCATGCGGTCGGTCTATCTCCGTGGCAACGCGGAGCCGCCCACCGCTGATGAGATCACCGCGGTGCT
>DATMEI010000316.1:0-8859 GCA_035556995.1 Streptomyces sp. | reverse complement strand
CCGTCCGCGCCGCACATCCGGATGACCATCGACATGCTCCGCAAGGCCGGTGCACAGGTCGACGCCCCCGAGGACGGCGGCGAGCCCAACGTCTGGCGCGTCACCCCCGGTGCCCTGCTCGGCCGCGACCTGATCGTCGAGCCCGACCTGTCCAACGCGCAGCCCTTCCTCGCGGCGGCCCTCGTCACGGGCGGCCGGGTCACCGTCCCGGACTGGCCGGAGCACACGACACAGCCCGGCGACGCGCTGCGCGGCATCTTCACCGAGATGGGTGGCTCCTGCGAGCTGGACGAGCGCGGCCTGACCTTCACGGGCAGCGGCCGCATCCGCGGACTCGACGTCGACCTGAGCGATGTCGGTGAGCTGACTCCCGGCATCGCCGCCGTCGCAGCCCTGGCCGACTCCGAGTCGGTGCTGCGTGGTGTCGGCCATCTCCGGCTGCACGAAACCGACCGGCTGGCGGCGCTCACGAAGGAGATCAACGGCCTGGGCGGCGACGTCACCGAGACGGAGGACGGGCTGCGCATCCGCCCCCGTCCGCTCCACGGCGGCGTATTCCACACCTACGACGACCACCGACTCGCCACTGCCGGCGCCCTGTTGGGCCTTGCGGTCGAGGGCGTACGCGTGGAGAACATCGCCACGACGGGCAAGACCCTGCCCGACTTCCCGCAGCTGTGGGCCGGGATGCTCGGCGAACAGGCCATGCCCGGCGGCCCCGTGAGCGGCGAGCGCGTCGAAGAGAGAGCCTGAGGGCTCGCGCCATGCGCCGCTACGGCAAGCACACCGACGAGGACGACATCCGCGTACGCCCCAACCGCAAGGGCACCCGCCCGCGTACGCACACCCGGCCCAAGCACGAGGACGCGGCGGAAGGCATGGTCCTGACCGTGGACAGGGGCCGTCTGACCTGCCTCGTCGACGAGCGCACGATCACCGCGATGAAGGCACGTGAGCTGGGCCGCAAGGGCGTGGTCGTCGGAGACCGCGTCGCCGTCGTCGGTGATCTCTCGGGTGCGAGGGACACTCTCGCCCGCATCGTCCGCGTGGAGAAGCGCACCTCCGTGCTGCGGCGCACAGCGGACGACAACGATCCCTTCGAGCGTGTCGTCGTCGCCAACGCCGACCAACTCGCCATCGTCACCGCACTCGCCGACCCCGAGCCCCGGCCCCGCCTGATCGACCGCTGCCTGGTCGCCGCCTTCGACTCGGGGCTGGAGCCGCTGCTCGTACTGACCAAGTCGGATCTCGCGCCCGCCGCACCGCTGTTGGCGAAGTACACGCCGCTGGGGGTGCGTCATGTGGTCACCAGCCGCTCGGAGTTGGCAGACGGCGAGGCTGCGGAGCGCGTACGGGAGCTGCTGTACCGCCGCAGCACCGTCTTCGTCGGACACAGCGGTGTCGGCAAGACGACCCTGGTGAACGCCCTCGTACCGGAGCAACTGCGGCGCACCACCGGCCACGTCAACGCGGTCACCGGACGCGGACGTCACACCACGACCTCCGCGCTGGCCCTGCCGCTGTCCGAAGAGGGAAGCTGGGTGATCGACACCCCGGGCGTGCGCTCCTTCGGCCTCCACCACGTCGACCCGTCACGCGTCATCGGCGCCTTCCCCGACCTGGAACCGGGTACCGAGAACTGCCCCCGAGCCTGCAGCCACGACGAACCGGACTGCGCACTGGACCAGTGGGTGGCGGACGGTCATGCCGATCCACAACGCCTCTACTCACTGCGCAGGCTGCTGGCGACGCGGGAACAGGGCGAAGGGGATTGACCCGGGCCCCCGCACCTTCCCGGGCATAATCACCGGAAACCGGCGGCGGGCGCAACGGGAGGAATTCCACATGGCAGCGTGGCTGCTGGTCATCGTGGCGGGACTGCTGGAGACCGGCTTCGCTGTCTGCCTCAAGCTCTCGCACGGCTTCACGCGCCTGTGGCCGACTGTGGCGTTCTGCGCCTTCGCGCTGGGCAGCTTCGGCCTGTTGACGCTCGCACTCAAGCGGCTGGACGTCGGACCCGCGTACGCGGTCTGGACGGGCATCGGCGCGGCGGGCACCGCGGTGTACGGGATGATCTTCCTGGGAGACGTGGTCTCCGCGCTGAAGTTGGTCTCGATCTCGCTGGTCATCATCGGCGTGGTGGGGCTGCAACTGTCGGGGGGCGCACGCTGACTCGCCCTCCCCGGCCGGCCCCACCACCCGGCAGTCGGCGGCCGTTCAGCGGGACTGTGCGAGCAACGCCCGCACCACGTCCCGGACCTGGCCCACCGCATCCTCCTCGCCCCGCGCCACCGGCGGTGCGACGACGAACGACAGCGCGATCCGCAGTCCCGCCTCGCAGGCCGGGTTCAGCTTTCCGGAATGCCCGTCGGGAGACAGTCCGGCCACCATGCGCTCGCACAGTGCGCCGGCCAACTCCCCTGGTTCTCCTGGACGTAGCTCCGTACGCGCACCCTCGACGGCAGCAGGCAAGGGCATCGGACCTCCCCAGCAACCCGTGAGCGCCGAACGCACGATGGGTTCGTCGCGAGCGGTACGCAGCATCCATGCCGCCGCACCTGCGCACGAGGCGGCAGGGTCCTCGCCTCCTCGGCCGGCTTCGGCGGCGGCGCGTACGGCACCGTCGAGGAAGCTGTCGACGAGTCGGTTCACCAGGGCTGCACCAAGCCCTTCCTTCGTGCCGAACTCGTTGTAGAGGGTCTGCCGGGACACTCCTGCGGCGGCGGCGACGTCCACCATCCGCACGCCTGTCCAGGATTGTTTGCCGACGGCCGCGTGAGCGGCCTCAAGCAGGGTCTCGCGTGCAGTAGGCATCATTGCCTCCGTGCCCGGCGGCTGGGGTGCGGGACAGAATTGACGGGCCGCCAGTCCCTGTCAAGACAGCGCGCAGATACCCGGGGGGCCGAATGGCTGGCACTCACTTGGCCCCGCGCGGGCACTGCCCTGTGGCTGGCTATCCAGCTGGTCGATACTGTTCGCACATGCCGGAGTACCACGATGATCTGCGTCTCGCCCACGTACTGGCCGACGCCGCCGACGCCGCGACGATGGAGCGGTTCAAGGCTCTCGACCTGAAGGTCGAGACAAAGCCGGATTTGACTCCGGTGAGCGAGGCCGACAAGGCCGCCGAGGAGTTGATCCGCACCTCGCTCAAGCGCACCCGACCGCGAGACGCTGTGCTGGGCGAGGAGTTCGGCACCGAAGGGCACGGCTCGCGCCGCTGGATCATCGACCCGATCGACGGGACCAAGAACTACGTACGCGGAGTGCCCGTATGGGCCACGCTGATCGCCCTGACCGAACTGGGCGAGGGCGGCGACCAGCCCGTGGTCGGCCTGGTCTCGGCCCCGGCTCTCAACCGGCGCTGGTGGGCGGCGAAGGGCGGCGGTGCCTACACCGGGCGCAGCCTGTCGCAGGCCAGCCGGCTGCGTGTCTCGCAGGTGGAGGCAGTGCGGGACGCGTCCTTCGCGTACTCGTCGCTGCACGGCTGGGAGGAGCGCGGCATGCTGCCCGGCTTCCTCGAGCTCACCCGCAGCTGCTGGCGGTCACGCGGCTACGGTGATTTCTGGCCGTACATGATGGTCGCCGAGGGTTCGGTGGACGCCTGCGCGGAGCCCGAACTCTCACTGTGGGACATGGCGGCGAACGCGATCATCGTGCAGGAAGCGGGTGGCACCTTCACCGGGCTGGACGGCCAACGGGGCCCGCACAGCGGGAACGCCGTGGCCTCGAACGGACTGCTGCACGAGGAAGTACTCGGCTATCTGACGGCGTAAGGCACGGAGCAGGGGCGGGGCGGGGGCATTCGTGACCCGCCCCGCTTCTGTGCGAGTGCGCGCCCTTGTTGCGCCTGCTGAGGCATGTGAACATGAGACTTCGCAAGCTTGTGACCTTGTGAATTGATTCTCGAAAGGGAAACGGTTCCTCCAGGAGGTGGCCCACGAACATGCCCACCCTCATCCGCGAAGCCATGAGCACCGTCGTCCTCACCATCGGCCCCGCCCACACCCTGCGCCAGGCTGCCGCACTGATGTCGGCCCGGCGGGTCGGCGCAGCCGTGGTCTTCGACCCCGACACCAGCGGGCTCGGCATTCTGACCGAGCGCGACATCCTCAACTCACTCGGTGCCGATCAGGACCCGGACCGGGAGTCTGCCCACGCCCACACCACCACCGACGTCGTCTTCGCCACTCCGGAATGGACTCTCGAGCAGGCAGCGGCAGCCATGACCCACGGCGGCTTCCGTCACCTCATCGTGCTGGACGGACAGGAGGCCGTCGGCGTCGTATCGGTGCGGGACATCGTGCGCTGCTGGTCCGGCAGAGCGGAAGCCGCCACCACCCTCGCGGTGTGACAGCGGCGCGAAAGGTCTGAGCGCATCCAGGAGGCCTCGGACACACCGGAGGGACCGGCATGGCAGCCGGTCCCTCCGGGTTTGTACGGCGAGCTGTCGGGTCAGCCGCGCAGGGCCTGTACCGCGGCCTCCAGTCGCTTGCCGTAGTCCTCGTCCGCCTTGCGGAAGTTCTCGATGGCCCGCTGGGCGATGTCGTCCCGTGAGACCTGCGAGATGAAGCCCGCGAGGTTGTCGATCAGACGCTGCTTCGCGTCCTCCGGCATCAGCCGGTAGAGGTCGCCTGCCTGGACGAAGTCGTCGTCCTCGGCGTGCGACGGAGTCACGTGGTCGCCCGTGACACCGGACACCGCGATGGGCTCCCACAGCGGCTTGTCGGTCTGCGCCGGGCCGTCGAAGCTGTTGGGCTCGTAGTTCTTCGCGCCGCCGTGCCGGCCGTCGTACATCACGCCGTCACGTCCGTGCGAGTTGGCGTTGGTGGCATGCGGACGGTTCACCGGCAGGTGATCGGCGTTGATGCCCACGCGGTAGCGGTGGGCGTCGCCGTACGCGAAGAGCCGGCCCTGGAGCATCTTGTCCGGGGACGGGCCGATGCCCGGCACGAAGTGGTGCGGCGAGAAGATCGACTGCTCGACCTCGGCGAAGATGTTCTCCGGGTTGCGGTTGAGCTCGAGCTTGCCGATCTCGATCGGCGGGTAGTCCGCGTGCGGCCAGACCTTGGTCAGGTCGAACGGGTTGAAGCGGTAGTTCGGCGCGTCGGCCGCAGGCATGATCTGCACCTGCACCGTCCACGTCGGATACTCGCCGCGCTCGATGGCCTCGCGCAGGTCCCGCTGGTGGCTGTCCGGGTCCTTGCCGGACAGAGCCTCGCCCTCCTCATTGCTGAGGGTCCGGATGCCCTGGTCCGTCTTGAAGTGGTACTTGACCCAGAAGACCTCCCCGTCGGCGTTGTTCCACTGGAAGGTGTGCGAGCCGTACCCGTTCATGTGGCGGTACGTGGCAGGGAGGCCGCGGTCACCCAGCAGCCAGGTCACCTGGTGCGTCGACTCGGGCGAGAGGCCCCAGAAGTCCCAGACGTTGTCCGCCTCCTGCGAGCCGGTGTACGGGTCCCGCTTCTGGGTGTGGATGAAGTCGGGGAACTTGATGGCGTCCCTGATGAAGAAGACCGGGGTGTTGTTGCCGACGAGGTCGTAGTTGCCCTCTTCGGTGTAGAACTTCAGCGCGAACCCGCGCGGGTCACGCACCGCGTCCGCCGCACCGAGGTTGCCCGCCACGGTGGAGAAGCGGAGGAACGTCTCGGTCTGCTTGCCGGGCTCGGAGAGGAACTTCGCCCTCGTGTACCGCGACAGGTCCTTGGTGAGCGTGAAGGTGCCGTAGGCCCCCGCGCCGCGTGCGTGCACGATGCGCTCGGGAATGCGCTCGCGGTTGAAGTGGGCCAGCTTCTCCAGGAGGAGCTGATCCTGGATCAAGGCGGGTCCGCCGGGGCCTGCGGTCTGGCTCTGCTGGTTGTCCGCGACCGGAGCGCCGGCTTCCGTCGTCAGCGGACCGGTGGTCTTGTCCTGCACCGTCACGTACTCCTCCTGCTTCATACCTGTACTGAGCTGAGCTTCTCCCGAGGCTACATTGGACAATGTCTAAGTCAAGAAGGCGACGAATTCCATACGGGTTCTCTTCCCGGACGGGTACACTGCTAGGCTTGACGTATGAGTGACCTGCTGGAACGGCTCCGAGACCGTGGCTGGCGCCTCACCGCGCAGCGGCGCGTCGTCGCCGAGGTGCTCGACGGCGACCACGTCCATTACACGGCCGACGAAGTCCACGCCCGCGCCTCGACACTCCTTCCGGAGATCGCGCGCGCCACCGTCTACAACACGCTGAGCGAGCTCGTCTCCATCGGAGAAGTGATCGAGGTCAGCACAGACGGGCGCGCGAAGCGGTACGACCCCAACGCCCGGCATACTCATCAGCACCTGGTCTGTTCGCAGTGCGGCACCATCCGCGACGTCCACCCTTCAGGCGACCCTCTCGCCCACCTCCCCGAGGCCGAGCGGTTCGGCTTCACCATCGCGGACGCCACGATCACCTACCGGGGCACGTGCCCCACGTGCATCACCGTCTGACGGCTGCGCGCTCTCCAGACCGTACGAACCACCGCCCGCGTAAGCCCGCGCCCACTTCGCAGAGGCGTGGGCTTTCCGCTTGTGACGGTGCACACCCGACGAGCCGGGCGCCCGCCCTCCGGGCGCCCGATGCGCGGAAGCACATGACGAAGGGCCCGGATCCTTAGGATCCGGGCCCTTCGTCTTCAGTAGCGGGGACAGGATTTGAACCTGCGACCTCTGGGTTATGAGCCCAGCGAGCTACCGAGCTGCTCCACCCCGCGCCGTTGTGTTCGTAACTCTAACCCTGCGGCGACGACCAGCGCAAATCGCTTCCGGAGCGCCCCGCCGGTACCCGCACAGGGCGGGTACGGGCGGGGTACGGGCCGGCCTGAGGTCAGGCCGTCAGCTCTGAGCGCAGTGCTTCCCGGAGCTTGGCCGCGCGCTCGGCCACCTCGGAGGGACCGAGCTCGACAGCCTGTGCACACCAGTGCTGCCCCTTCTCCAGCTCACCCCGGCGCGCGCTCAGGAGCGCGAGACGGAGCGCGGCGCGCCCGTGCCCTGCCTCAGCGGCGCGGGTCCACCACAGCGCGGCCTCCGGCTCGCTGCCCTCGCGAGCGAGCAACAGGCCGAGGTTGAAGGCGCCGTTGGGGCTGCCTGCCTCCGCCGCGACGCGGTACCAGCGAGCCGCGTCGACGATGTCACCCCGCGCCGCCGCACACATTCCGAGACGCACCTGCGCACGCCGGTGCCCCTGTTCGGCCGCGCGCTGGTACCACTCCTCGTACTCCGCACGGCTGTTCACGGAGTTGGTCGCCCCGGTGGCGTCCTCCTGCGGCTTGCGACGCTCCAGGAGCACGCCCAGCCGGAAGGCGCCCTCGACGCTTCCGCCGCCCGCGGCGCAGCGCAGCTGACGCTCAGCGTCCTGCTCGTCGCCCTCGCACAGCAACGCGATGCCGACCTGCAGGGCAGCCTCGGGATGCCCTGCCGTCGCAGCCCGTGCGTACCAGACACGGGCAGTGCGCTGGTCGCCCCGGCCCACGTGCAGAATGCCGAGGTTGAAGGCGGCGTCGACGCTGCCCGCCTCCGCGGCCTTGGAGAACCACGGCTCGGCGCCGTCGGCGTCACCGCGCTGCAGCAGCAGTACGGCGAGCGCGTTGGCGGCCTCGCGGTGCCCCGCGTACGCGGCACGGCGATACCACTGCTCGGCCTGGGCCGTACGCCCCTGCGCGGCACACAGCAGCCCCAGGTTGAACGCTCCGTTGTCGCAGCCCGCTTCGAGCGCCACTCTGTACCAGCGCTCCGCGGCCTGGCGCTCACCCCGGTCGGCGTGCAGCGCGCCCAGCGCGTTGGCAGCGTTACCGTCCCCCTCCTCCGCGGCCCGGCGCCACCAGACCGCGGCGCTCTCCTCGTCCCCCGCGTCCCGCAGCAGGAAGCCCAGGGCGCACGCGGCACGCGGCTCACCGTCCTTGGCCGAGGTGAGATACCACCGGCCGGCCTCCTTCAGCTCGCCACGGCGCTCCAGGATCGCGCCCAGCCTGAGAGCAGCACGGCGGTGTCCGCGCGCGGCGGACTGCCGATACCACTGCTCGGCCTCTTTCACGGCCTCGTCCGCGGGCTCCTGGTTCTCCTCCCCCTCGGCAGCGACGGCAGCCGCACGTCCGCTGACGATCTGCGCCAGGCGGTACGCAGCCTCACGGTGGCCCTGCTCTGCGGCAGCACGGAACCACCCTTCGGCGCCGTCCTCGCCCCGGTGCTCCAGCAGGTCGGCCAGGGCGTACGCGCCCAGAGCGTGACCGCACTCGGCGGAGTGGAGCAGCCAGTAGTGCGCCGCGGGTTCATCTCCGCGCTCACGGTGGTGCCTTCCCAGTGCGTGCGCCGCCGCAGCCGATCCGGCAACAGCGGCGATACGCCACCATCCGGCCGCCTCGTCGGCGTAACCCCTCTGGTGAAGCAGAACCCCCAGGTTGTTCGCAGCGGCGCGGTCGCCGGCGGCAGTGGCCGAACGCAAAGGCGGTTCGGCGCCGTCCAGGTCCCCGCGGCGCAGCAGCTGCGCACCGAGCACGCTCAATGCCGCAGCGTCTTCGGCGTTGTTGTCAATACCAGTCCGGCTCGTGCCGGTCCTCGGTGGACCGTTGAGCCTCACCTTGTCCCCCATAAACACCATCGTCGCACCACCCGCAACCCACGTACACCTGGAATACCACCACCAAGTGAGGTCACTTCAGAGGTTTGTCGACTTCCCGACAGAGAGACACCTCAAACCGGTTGCCACGAAAGGGGGTTGGCGGGTTGCCGTGTGGACAGAACGAAGGGCCCGGATCCTTGAGGATCCGGGCCCTTCGTTTTCAGTAGCGGGGACAGGATTTGAACCTGCGACCTCTGGGTTATGAGCCCAGCGAGCTACCG
>DATMEI010000315.1:0-10001 GCA_035556995.1 Streptomyces sp. | reverse complement strand
GGCTTCCGCGCGGACAGCTCACACGGACGGCTCCCGCGCGGACGGCTCCTCCGGAGTCCGGCCGGCCCCCGGAAACCTCGAAGGCCCCCGGTCGGACCGGGGGCCTCCGTGTGGGGGGAATGCGGGTTCCACCTCAGGCGTGGTGCGTTTGGTGCTTCAGGCGTGGTGCTGGTGGTGCTGGTCGTGCAACTCGCAGCCTTGCGGCGTTACTTGGCGAATGCAGCCTGGTCGAAGGCGGCGTTCGCCACACCGTTGGCCCACAGGGACTGGACCTGGGCGGCCTCGTTGGCGTCCGGCACGGCGTTGGTGCAGGAGGGGCCGGGGCCGCCACCGGACATGAGCTCGCTGCACGGACCCTCGTAGTGGTCCGGGAGACCGAGGACGTGACCGGTCTCGTGAGCGACGACGCGGTTGGAGTCGTATTCCTGGTTCTGGGCGTAGTCGAGGAAGATGTAGCCGTTTCCGTGGCCGTCCGTCGAGGCGTAGGAGCCTCGCGGGTCGTCGCCCTCGCGGTAGTCGAAGCTGGCGCCGCCGCCCTCGGCCAGCTGCACGTTGGAGACGGCCGCGTTCCAGGTCGCCGTGCTCTGGGCGATCTCGCCGGCGAAGGTCGGGGCGCCGCCGGCGTCGTAGTTGACGGTGACGGCCTGGATGCCGGGCTTGGCGGCCTGCTTCTTGAGCGCGTCCTTCACGACGGCGTTGAAGAACGCCTCGTTCGCCTTGTTGGACTCGCCGACGAAGCCGGCCCTTGTGACGCTGCTCTTGGCGGTGGCGCCGTCGTCCGGCGTCGCAGCCGAGGCGGGCATCGCACCCAGACCCAGGGCCAGACCGAGGCCGAGTGTCGCGGAGAGTGCCGTGGTGCGGTGTCTCATGGGGGGTCTCCTTCTGGTCCGTAGCGCCGTGCCGCTTCAAGGTGGGGTGCGGCCCGTCGCTGCCGGAAGAACT
Organism: Streptomyces sp.; assembly: GCA_035556995.1. Lineage (GTDB taxonomy): Bacteria > Actinomycetota > Actinomycetes > Streptomycetales > Streptomycetaceae > Streptomyces. The sequence continues at coordinate 9,059 of DATMEI010000315.1, read as the reverse complement.
CCTGCCGAGGCAGAGTCTGTTCGAGACTCCCGCGCAGGGGATGATGGCAAGTAGTGATAGCTCTGTCGCATCACCCGGTGTGAAGGGACTTCACAAGGCCCACCGGCATCTGGTGTGACATGCGCACGCGCAGATATGCTCCGCCGTGTGGAGCTCGAAGTGAGGCATCTTCGTGCGCTGTGCGCCATTGCCGACACGGGCAGCGTGCACAAGGCCGCCCGTGAACTCGGCATGACCCAGCCGTCCTTGACGACGCAGCTTCGCCGCATCGAGCAGGCCGTCGGCGGTCAGCTCTTCTCACGGGAGCGTACCGGCAGCAGGCCGACTCCGCTCGGACGGTTCCTGCTTTGCCGGGCACGGCCGCTCGTGGCGGAGATGAGCGCCCTCGTGAACGAGACGAGGGCAGCCGCGGGCCGTACGGGCGGTGAGTACCTGCGCATCGGCAGCACTGGCAGTCCCGCTGTGCCGGGCTGGCTGCGAAGGCTGCGCACCCGGCTGCCGGAGGCCGACACCACCTTCCACATGGACGTCCGTGCGCACGCCCTGCTCAGGATGGTCGCCTCGAACCAGCTGGACGCCGTCTTCGTGCACGAGGTCGAGGGCACGCCCCTGCACGTGCCGGACGGCGTGAATCTGCACGTACTCGTCGAGCGCGAACCGCAGTTCGTCGCCATCTCCGCGACGCACCCCGCGGCAGCGCGACCCGTGCTGAGCCTGGAGGAGCTCGCGCAGGAGCGGTGGATGGTCGATCCGACTGCCGACGGCGAATGGACCGGGCTGCGCCGGGTCTTCGAGGAGGCGGGCATCAAACCCCGCGTCACGCACGGCGACAATCTCGCCGCCGCCGACCTGGTCGCCGCCGGCGAAGTCGTCGCCCCCTGCCAGCCGACCTCACCGGCACGGCCCGGCTGGGTCGTACGCCCGCTGCTGGGCGACCCGCTCGCCGTGCGTCTGCTGCTGGCCACGCCCGAGCCGGCGTCCGGCACGAAACCGGTGATCGAGCCGGAGGCCCTCCTCGCCGATCTGGAGTCCGCGTACCGCGAGGTGGCGTGGGCCAGCGAGCCCTACCGGCTGTGGCTCCAGCGGAACGACGACGCCGGTTCGCTGCCGTTCACGGTGGTTGCCTGACGTCCTCGAGGCCTGCTCCGGGCTTCCTCGGGACCTGCGAGCCGGCCGGTCGGGCCTCCATCAACCGATCGGCTGATGCCTTTGCGAACCAGCTGGGCGATGTGGCGGACCAGGCCGTGCCGGGACCCTCGAGGCATGGCAATCATCGAAGTCGAGGGACTGCGCAAGACCTACGGCGACAAGCCCGCTGCGGACGGTGTCACCTTCACCGTCGAGGAGGGCGAGATCTTCGGGATTCTCGGTCCCAACGGTGCGGGCAAGACCACCATCGTGGAGTGCGTCGAAGGACTGCGCATCCCGGACGCCGGCACCGTACGGGTGGCCGGGCTCGACCCGGTCGCCGACCACGACCGTCTCACGCTGCTGCTCGGGGCCCAGCTGCAGGAGAGCGAACTCCAGGCGAAGCTCACCGTGCGGGAGGCGCTGCGCCTCTACGCGGCCTGCTATCCGGACCCCGCCGACTGGCGGTCCCTCGCCGAACGGCTCGGTCTCGACGGCAGCCTGGAGACCCGGTTCGGCAAACTCTCCGGCGGACAGAAGCAGCGTCTTTTCGTCGCGCTCGCCCTCTTGGGCAACCCGCGCGTGGTGGTTCTCGACGAACTCACCACCGGACTCGACCCGCGGGCACGGCGTGATGCGTGGCAGCTGATCGAAGAGGTGCGGGACTCCGGCGTCACCGTGCTGCTCGTCACGCACTTCATGGAAGAGGCCCAGCGCCTCTGCGACCGCGTGGCGGTAATCGACGCGGGGCGGGTCGCCGCACTGGACACCCCGGCCGGGCTGGTCAGTGCTTCCACCACCTCGACCGTCATCTCCTTCACGCCCTCCCGTGCGCTGGACGAGACCGAACTGGAGGCGTTGCCCGAAGCCGCGTCCGTGGAGAACAACGACGGCCGGCTGGTCATCAACGGAACCGACGAGACCGTGGACGCGGTGCTGTCGATGCTCGCCCGGCACCGGGTCACGGCACGCCAACTGCGCATCACCGACGCCACGTTGGACGACGCCTACCTCGATCTGACGTCGGCTTCCGCATCGACGACTGCGACTTCGGCCCCCGCCACTACGGGCGCCTCTTCCTCTTCCTCTGCCTCCGCCTCTGCCTCGACGGGAGCCTGACGTGAGCGCCACCGCACGCACCCACAACTCCACCACCGCACCGGCCACCTCGACCCCGGGGGCGCACCTCGCCGTACTGAAGGCGGAGGCACGCCTCTTCGGCCGCGAGCCGGGCAGCATCTTCTGGATCGTCGTCTTCCCCACCGCCCTGCTCTCGATCCTCGGTCTGATCCCGTCCTTCCGCGAGCCCGGCGCCGTACCGGGCGGTCAGAGGGTCATCGACCTGTACGTCCCCGTGGCGGTGCTGCTCGCCCTGATCACAGCGGGAATCCAGGCTCTGCCGCCCGTCCTCACCGGCTACCGGGAACGAGGCGTACTGCGGCGCATGTCGACCACGCCGGTACGTCCCGCGGCCCTCCTGGCCGCGCAGATCGTGCTCAACGGTGCCGCGGCGCTGGGGTCCGCCGTACTCGCCCTGACTGTCGGCCGTATCGCCTTCGGCGTACGGCTGCCCGAACAGCCCGCCGGATACGTACTGGCGCTGCTGCTCAGCATGCTCAGCGCCCTGGCTCTGGGCGCCGTGATCACGGCGCTGTCGCGCACCACGAAGACCGCGGGCGTCATCGGCTCACTGGTCTACTTCCCCATGATGTTCTGCGCGGGAGTCTGGCTGCCGGTCCAGGCGATGCCGCAACTGCTTCGCGACATCGTCGAGTTGACGCCCTTCGGCGCCGCCTCGCAGGCACTCGCCCAAGCGACTGCGGGAAGCTGGCCGAGCTGGTCGTACCTGGGTGTCATGGCGCTCTGGACGGCGTGCACGACCGGCGCGGCTGCCCGCTGGTTCCGCTGGGAGTGACGAATCGGGTGGGGGACAGGCGCCGGGAGCTGGGAGAGACTGGCCGCATGGAGGAATCGGGCAGTACGGGCGTGGAGCCCGGCGTGGACAGCGGCGCGGCACCGGCCGGCGACCGGTGGGAGCAGCTGCTGCGCTGGGGCCCTCTGCCACTGCTGGGCGCCGCGGTGCTGATGTCCGCAGCCGCGGCGGATCTGCTGATGTCACCTGCCGAGATGTATGCGGCCGCGGTGCTGACTCTCGCCGCCGTGGCCCTCCAGCTGTGGTGGACTGCGAGGCCGGCGCCCCGGCTGGACGTCCATCCTGCCAGTGGGCAGATCTACTTCGCTGTGCGGACCGTGCTCGCCTTCAGCCTCACGTGGCTCAACCCCTTCTTCGCCGTGTACGCACTGATCGGCTATTTCGACTCCGGGCGGCTGTTGCCGGGCCGCCGCGTGTGGGCGGGTCTGATCGTCACCGCCGTGACCATGGCGGGCTCGCAGTCCGGCGGACTGCCGCCCGAGGGGGGCCTGGGCTGGAGCGTCTTCGGTGGACTGTTCCTGCTCAACTCCTGCCTTGTCCTCGTCTTCTCCCGCATCGACGCGCAGCAGGCCGAGAGCACCCGCGCCAAGGTGGCCACCATCGCGGAGCTGGAACGCACCAACGCCCGGCTGGAACAGGCCCTGCAGGAGAACGCCGGACTCCATGCCCAACTCCTCGTCCAGGCAAGGGAAGCCGGGGTGGCCGACGAGCGCAGCCGGCTCGCCGCCGAGATCCACGACACCCTCGCCCAGGGCCTCGCGGGCATCATCACGCAACTCCAGGCGGCCACCGACAGCGCCGAGTCCGCCACGGCACGCGGACACGTCGAACGTGCCGCCGCGCTCGCCCGCCAGAGCCTGGGGGAGGCCCGGCGCTCGGTGCAGGACCTCGGGCCCGGAGCGCTCGAACACGCCGCGCTGCCCGAGGCGTTGAAGAAGACCGTCGACGGGTGGGCGGCAGCCACGGAGATACGGGGCGAGTTCACGGTCACCGGACCCGCCGAGCCTTTGCACGAGGAGATCGAGGCCACGCTGCTCCGTATCTCACAGGAAGCACTCGCCAACGTGGGCCGGCACGCACACGCAACGCGGGTGGGGGTGACCCTGTCGTACATGGACGACGAAGTGAGCCTGGACGTACGGGACGACGGCCGGGGCTTCGACACGTCCGACAGCCCGGCCGCTCCGGACCGTACGGCAGGCGACCCCGAACGGCAGGGCACCGGCCGCGGCTTCGGCCTCGGCGGCATGCGCGCACGGGCCGAACGCGTCGCCGGAAGCGTCGACATCGAGTCCGAGCCGGGGCAGGGCACCGCCGTCTCCGCCCGCGTGCCGCTGGTGCGCCATGCCTGACGCCGTGCCCGGCGCGATGCCCGGCGCGATGCCCGGCGCGATGTCCGGCGACCTGCCGGAGCGCCGCCCCATCACCCTGCTGATCGTCGACGATCATCCGGTCGTACGGGACGGACTGCGCGGCATGTTCGCTTCGTCGGACGATTTCCAGGTGCTCGGTGAGGCCGCCGACGGGGTCCAGGGGGTCGCGCTCGCCGCCCGGCTCGACCCCGATGTCGTCCTGCTGGATCTGCGGATGCCGGGCGGCAGCGGGCTCGACGCGATCAATGAACTGACCCGGCGGGGGCTGCGTTCGAAGGTCCTGGTGCTCACGACGTACGACACCGAGGCCGACACTCTTCCCGCCATCGAAGCCGGTGCCACGGGCTACCTGCTCAAGGACGCGCCCCGCGACGAGCTGTTCGGCGCCGTACGGTCGGCGGCCGAAGGCAGAACCGTCCTCTCACCCGCCGTCGCCGCGCACCTCGTCTCCCGCATGCGCACACCCGACAGCCGGCCTCTCAGCAGCCGCGAGCGCGAGGTGCTGCGCCTCGTCGCCAAGGGCAGACCGAACCGGGAGATCGCCGTCGGCCTCTTCATCAGCGAGGCGACAGTGAAGACTCATCTCACCCACATCTACGCGAAGTTGGGGGTCAACGACCGGGCCGCCGCCGTGGCCGCCGCGTACGACCGCGGCGTCCTCGGCTGACGGCCCCGAGCCCGAGCCTCTTCCAGCCCGGTACTACAGAGCTGTCGCCGCTGCTCCCGCCGCTGCCGCGTCGCAGCGCTGCGCGCGCAGGGCACGGGCCAGGTCGTCACGCGACTCCAGGACGAGACGGCGCAGGGCCGGCGCGGCGTCCTCGTGGGCGGTGAGCCACGCGTCCGTCGCGTCCAGGGTGGCCTGGTCGCACTGCAGGTCCGGGTACAGGCCCCGTACGACCGCCATGGCGATCTCGATCGATCGCGTACGCCAGATCTCCTCCAGCGCCTCGAAGTACGGCCCGGTGTAGGGCGCGGTCAGTTCCTGCTGGCCGGGCTGTGCGAAGCCGGAGATCGTGGCTTCGACAAGGGCGTTGGAGAGCCGGTCGGAGGTCATGACCTCCTCCCATGCCCGCGCCTTGACCTCCGGCGAGGGCCGCGCGGACAGACAGCGCACGTGGTGCCGCTTGCCCGATGCGGTGTCGTCGCGGGCGAGTTCGGCGTCGAGGACCGCGGCGTCGGCCACGCCCCGCGCGGCGAGCGTGTCCAGGAACGTCCAGCGCAGCTCCTGGTCGACGTCCAGCCCGTCGATGCGTGCCGAGCCCGCCAGGAGCCCCTGCAGCAGCCGCAGATCCTTCTCCTCCGTGGCGACGGCGGCGAAGAAGCGAGCCCACGCCAGCTGGTGACCGCTGCCGGGCTCGGCCAGCCGCAGACGGCTCACCGCGCCCTCGGCCAGGGCCCGTCGGCCTTCCTCACGCCAGGCGGGAGCGGCGTAGTAGGTGACGGCGGTACGGCTCCAGGCGTGCAGCATCTGCAGCACGCCGATGTCCGATTCGGTCCCCGCGAAGGAGAGCACCAGCGTGGTGAAGTCCCGTGCGGGCATCAGTCCGTCGCGCGTCAGGTTCCACATCGCGGACCAGCAAAGCGCCCTGGACAGCGAGGGGTTGTGATCCGGGTCTGCGTCCTGCGCCGCGGTGCCGCGCTCGCCGGGGCCGGACTGTGCGAGCTCACCGAGGTGTTCGCGCAGAGTCGCCAGCGACGCCTCGTCCAGACGGGTCTTGCAGTACGTCAGGTCGTCGTCGTTGACCAGTACCAGGTCGGGCCGTTCGGCTCCGGCCAGTTCACCGACGACCGTACGGGCTCCGGTGACGTCCGTCTCCGCCCTCGCGTAGCGCACGAGGCGGCGTTCGGCGTCGTCGCGGCGGTAGAGCCCGACGGCGACCCGGTGGGGGCGCAGCACCGGCTGCGACCCCTGCGCCTCCTGGACGACGGCAAGCTCGGTGATCCGGCCTTCCGCGTCGCAAGTCACCTGCGGTGTCAGGGAGTTCACGCCGGCGGTCTGCAGCCAGGCCCGTGACCACTCCTCCATGTCGCGGCCCGAGGTCTCGGCGAGTACGGCCAGCAGGTCCGCGAGTGTGGTGTTGCCCCACGCGTGCCGCTGGAAGTAGCGCCTGGCGCCTTCCAGGAAGGTGTCGCGGCCCACGTATGCCACGAGCTGCTTGAGTACGGACGCGCCCTTGGCGTAGGTGATCCCGTCGAAGTTGAGCTTGGCGTCCTCGAGGTCGCGGATGTCGGCGGTGACGGGATGCGTCGAGGGCAGCTGGTCGGCGCGGTACGCCCAGGACTTGCGGCGGTTGGCGAAGGTGATCCAGCCGTTCTCGAACCGGGTCGCCTCCACGAGGGCCAGGGCACCCATGAAGTCGGCGAAGGACTCCTTGAGCCACAGGTCGTCCCACCACTCCATCGTGACCAGGTCGCCGAACCACATGTGCGCCATCTCGTGCAGGATCACGTTCGCCCTGCCCTCGTACGACGCCTCCGTGACCTTCCCGCGGAAGACGAACTCCTCGCGGAAGGTGACCAGTCCGGGGTTCTCCATCGCCCCGATGTTGTATTCGGGCACGAACGCCTGGTCGTACTTCCCGAAGGGGTAGGGGAAGCCGAAGTGGTCGTGGAAGAAGTCCAGGCCCTGCTTGGTGACGGCGAAGATGTCGTCCGCGTCGAAGTGCTTGGCCAGGCCCTTGCGGCACAGCGCCCCGAGGGGGATCTCCAGCTCGGTGCCCTGCTCGAAGGACCGCCGGTAGGTGTCGGTGACGTAGTGGTACGGCCCGGCGACGACGGCGGTGATGTAGGTGGAGATGGGCTCGGTGCGCGCGAAGTGCCAGCAGGCCGCGGCGCCTTCGTCGATGCTCTTGGGCTCTTCGCGCTGCGCGCCGTTGCTCAGTACGGTCCACCGGGCCGGTGCGGTGACGGTGAAGTCGAAGGGCGCCTTGAGGTCGGGCTGCTCGAAGTTGGCGAACACCCTTCGCGCGTCGGCTGGTTCGTACTGCGTGTAGAGGTAGACCTCGCCGTCCTCGGGGTCCAGGAAGTGGTGCAGGCCCTCGCCCGTACGGCTGTAGGCGCAGGCCGCGTCGACGACCAGTTCGTTGTCGGCGGCGAGACCGTCGAGGGCGATGCGGGCGCCGTCGAAGACCGTGTCGACCTGGAGGGACCGGCCGTTGAGGGTCACGGAGTGGACCTTGGGCGCCACGAGGTCGGCGAAGCTGCCGGCGCCCGGCTCCGCGCAGCTGAAGCGGATCGTCGTCGTCGAACGGAAGGTGCGGGGTCCTTCCGCGGGCGGGGGAGCGGTCGCGGAGCGCAGATCCAGGTCCACCTCGTAGCCGTGTACGGACAGCAGCCGGGCCCGTCGCTGTGCCTCGTCACGGGTCAGGTTCTCTCCGGGCACGGCGTGGCTCCTGTTCTCGCGGTTCGCGGCCGGCTTCTCGGTGCTCCGGCGACGCGGCTCAGCATTTCACGCGGCCACTCGGCACACACGCGGGAATGGCGGCGCCTGTGACCGCGTTGCCTTCAGCGCCGTACTTTTCACCGCTGCCGAGGAGAACGTGGCCATGACCGAGAAGACCGTCGCCGACTTCTGGTTCGACCCCAGGTGCCCGTGGGCCTGGCTGACCTCCCGCTGGATGCTGGAGGTGGAGAAGGTACGGCCGGTGGAAGTCCGCTGGCATGTGATGAGCCTCGCCGTACTCAACGAGGACAAGCTGGACGAGCTGCCCGAGGGCTACCGCGAGATGCTGGCCGCCGCCTGGGGCCCGGTACGGGTGTGCATCGCCGCCGAGCAGAAGTACGGCCCCCAGGCCCTCGGCCCGCTCTACACCGCGCTGGGCACCCGCCTCCACAACCGAGGTCAGGACTTGTCGCGCCAGCTCCTGGCCGAGGCGTTGGAAGAGGCGGATCTGCCGGCCGGCCTGGTGGACGCGGCGGACTCCACGGACTACGACGAGGCGGTGCGCGCCTCGCACAAGGAAGGCATCGACCTGGTGGGCCAGGACGTCGGCACCCCGGTCATCGCCGTTCCGGGTTCCGACGGAGAGCAGATCGCCTTCTTCGGCCCGGTGGTCACCCCGGCACCCAAGGGTGAGGCGGCGGCGCGGCTGTGGGACGGCACGCTGATGGTGGCCTCGACGCCGGGCTTCTTCGAGATCAAGCGCACCCGCGACACGGGCCCCGTCTTCGACGACTGAACGGCCCGGCCGGCCGGCCGGTACGCTCCCGGTGCCCAGGACCCGCGGCACCCCGGTGCGCATCCGGCACCGGCTGCCCCGCACAAGCAGGAAGGCCCCCGTACGTCACATCCGTACGGGGGCCTTCCCTTTTCTCCACCTGCCCGGGTGAAACGGTGAGAAGACGATCACGAGGGCAGGAGGTCTCCGGCGGCGCCGTTACGGCACCAGCAGCAGATTGTTCGCCCGTTCCTTCGCCGCGGAGTAGCGCTTGCTGACGTCCTGCCAGTTCACGACGCGCCACATCGCCTCGACGAAGTCGACCTTCTGGTTGCGGTACTGGAGATAGAAGGCGTGCTCCCAGGCGTCGAAGACCAGAATCGGCACGCTGCCCTGGCCGACGTTGCCCTGGTGGTCGTAGACCTGTTCCACGATGAGCCGCTCGGTGACGGGCTCGTACGCCAGGAC
>DATMEI010000314.1:0-11053 GCA_035556995.1 Streptomyces sp. | reverse complement strand
CGGACTCAGCACCAAGTGGCGGGAGATCCGTCCGACGGTGCCGGCAGCCGCGGTGCTGTCGACCGTGGGTGTGTCAGTGAGCGTCGCAGTCACGGCATCCGCCGCCCACTACCTCGTCGGCCTCAACTGGCAGACGGCGCTGCTGATGGGCGCCGTGGTCTCCTCCACCGACGCGGCGGCAGTCTTCTCCGTACTGCGCAAGGTTCCGCTGCCGAAGCGGCTCACCGGCGTGCTGGAGGCGGAGTCGGGCTTCAACGACGCCCCCGTCGTCATCCTGGTCGTCGCCGTCTCCGCACACGACTTCTCCCCAGCCCACTGGTACGTGCTGGTCGCGGAGATCGCGCTGGAGCTGGCGATCGGGCTGATCGTCGGACTCGCGGTGGGCAAGCTGGGCGAACTGAGCCTGGGCCGGGTGGCGCTGCCTTCCTCCGGCCTCTATCCGATCGCCGTGATGGCACTGTGCGTGCTGTCCTACGCGGGCGGCGCGATGCTGCACGGCTCCGGCTTCCTGGCGGTCTACGTCACCTCGCTGATCCTGGGCAACGCGCGGCTGCCGCACCGCCCTGCTGTGCGCGGGTTCGCCGACGGTCTCGCATGGATCGCACAGATCGGCCTCTTCGTACTGCTGGGCCTGCTGGTCACTCCGCACGACCTGCTCGACGACGTCTGGCCCGCGATCGCCATCGGGCTGGTGCTGACAGTGGTGGCGCGTCCGCTGTCGGTGGTGTGCAGCATGCTGCCCTTCGACCAGCGCTGGCGGGACCAGGTGCTGCTGTCCTGGGCGGGGTTGCGCGGCGCTGTGCCGATCGTGCTGGCGACCATCCCGAGAGTGGCCGACGTCGAGGGCAGCGAACGCATCTTCAACATCGTCTTCATGCTCGTGATCATCTTCACGGCGGTGCAGGGGCCGACGCTTCCCTGGCTCGCGCGCAAGCTGCAGCTGAGCGACAGCGAGGAACCGATGGACGTCGACATCGAGTCCGCTCCGCTGGAACGGCTGCGCGGTCACCTGCTGTCCGTGGCCATCCCGGATCACTCGAAGATGCACGGTGTCGAAGTCGCCGAACTGCGCCTGCCGCCGGGTGCGGCGGTCACTCTGGTCGTACGGGACGGAAGCAGCTTCGTTCCGCTGCCGACGACCATGCTGCGGCACGGCGACGAGTTGCTGGTGGTGGCCACCGACCCGGTGCGGGACGCGACGGAGCAGCGGCTGCTGGACGTCGGCCAGGGCGGCAAGCTCGCAGGCTGGCTGAAGGAGAACCAGGAGCGCTCCCGGGCTTCCCGGGAAACGCGCGGCTCGCGGGACTCACGGGACTCCAAAGACTCCCCGGACTCCAGGGCCGGGTGATCCTGTCCGGCCCGGAGGGAGCCCTGCTCACCGGATCCGCTTCAGCGCACCGGCCGTTATCCTGCCTGACGGCAAGACATTCACCGATCCTGCCTGATGCAGGGCTGGCGCGACCGGACGGTCCGCGCGAGAGGACAGCCCTCGGCGGACCGCCCTCGGCACGAGCGGCGCGAGCGGCGCGCTACCAGGCGGCAGAGAGGCTCGGCCGTGGCAACTCCGGCCACCACGACCGGCGAACACCGCCCCGGCTACGGCGACTTGCTCCGTACGCCCGGCGCATGGCGCTTCCTGCTCCCCGGCCTTCTGGCACGGCAGCCGATCGCGATGCTGGGCATAGGCACCGTGCTGCTGGTCGAGCACACCACCGGCTCGTACGGAGCCGCGGGCATCGTCACGGCCATCTCGGGCGTCGCCATGGCGCTGCTCTCGCCGCAGAGCGGCAAGCTCACCGACCGGTTCGGGCAGGGTGCGGTGCTCGTACCCGGAGTCCTGCTGCACGCGCTCGCGGTGTCACTGCTGATCGTGCTGGCGTTGCGGGAGGCACCGCTGTGGACCCTGTTCGCCGCAGCTGTGCCCGCGGGTGCGAGCACTCCCCCGATCAGTCCGATGGTGCGGGCCCGCTGGTCGGCGTGCCTGGACGACACTTCACCGCTCATGACGACTGCGGCTGCGTTCGAGTCCGTGACCGACGAGTTCACCTTCATCGTCGGCCCGGTGCTGGCGACGGCGCTCTGCACGGGAGTGCACCCGGCTGCGGGACTGGTCGCGGAGGCGGCACTGATCCTGGGCGGCGGGCTGTTCTTCGCGGCTCAACGGGGGACGCAGCCGCGAGCGCGAGGGCGGAGGCGGGGCGAGGGCCGGGGCCGGGGTCGGGGTCGGGGCGACAGGGCGGGCGTGCACGGTACGGACAGCGCCCGGCCGGGGACGGCGGCCGGCCAGTCGGCGCTGAGCATCCCGGGCGTACGGGTGCTGATCCCCGCCCTGCTGGGCATCGGCACCGTCTTCGGCGGCATGCAGGTATCGGTGGCGGCGTTCACACAGTCCGTCGGCCGGCCGGAGATCAACGGCGTCCTGTACGGCATCTTCGCCGCGGGCAACATGACGGCCGCCGTCGCAGTCGGAGCGGTCCGGTGGAAGCGGAGCCCACAGGCCCGGCTGCTGATCGCCTACCCGGTGCTCGTCCTCGCGGCCCTGACGCTGGCGGCGACGGCTCAACTGGCGCCGTGGCTCGCGCTGCTGGGCACGCTCGGCCTGGTCGCGGGCCTCTGTGTGGCACCGTCCATGATCACCAGCTTCACGCTTGTCGAACTGCTGGTGCCGGCGGCCGTCCGTACAGAAGCATTCACCTGGCTGACCGGAGCAGTGGCACTGGGGCAGGCGGCCGGATCGATGGCGGCCGGACAGCTGACGGACGGCTTCGGCGCGGACGCCGGTTTCTTCGCACCGCTGGCCGGTACGGGGCTGGCGCTCGTGGCTCTCGTCGTGTTCCGCGGGTGGCTGGCGGACCGGTCCGGCGGGCGGGGATCTTCGCGTGGGGTCGGTCACCGTGCACCGGTCGCGGTGGACTGAGGCGCGGGAATACTGCAAGATGGAGCGTCGTTAGCACTCACCGAGTAAGAGTGCCAGGAGGAAGAACGTGCCGACGTACCAGTACCAGTGCACCCAGTGCGGCGAGGGCCTCGAGGTGGTGCAGAAGTTCACCGAAGACTCGCTGACCGAGTGCCCCAGCTGTGAGGGCCGCCTGAAGAAGGTGTTCTCGGCAGTCGGCATCGTCTTCAAGGGCTCCGGCTTCTACCGCAACGACAGCCGCAGTTCCTCCTCGGGTGCAACCGCGGCGTCCTCGAAATCCTCGGACTCGTCGTCCAAGAGCGACGGCGACAGCTCGTCCTCGTCGGACTCTTCCTCTTCTTCGTCGTCGTCCTCTGGTTCGGATTCAGGTTCGGGTTCGGGCTCTTCGGGTTCCGGTTCGGGCTCGTCGAAGTCGGGCTCCACGTCCGGCTCGTCCGGCGACAGCGGCTCCAAGAGCACGAACAAGGCGGGGACTTCGGCCGCTTGACGGTCACGCCGGGCCGCGAGGCCCGGCACCGGCTCGCTCACGGGCTGCCCGTAGGCTGGGCCGTATGAGCGAACAGGCAGAGATCGGCGTCATCGGCGGCTCCGGCTTCTACTCCTTCCTCGATGACGTGACAGAGGTCACGCTCGACACTCCGTACGGCGAGCCGAGTGACTCACTGTTCCTCGGTGAACTCGCCGGGCGACGGGTCGCCTTCCTCCCCCGTCACGGCCGCAAGCACCACCTGCCACCGCACCGCATCAACTACCGCGCCAACATGTGGGCCTTGCGCTCCGCCGGCGTGCGCCAGGTGCTGGGTCCCTGCGCGGTCGGGGGGCTGCGGAGGGAGTACGGGCCCGGCACGCTGCTGGTGCCCGACCAGCTGGTGGACCGGACGAAGTCCCGCGTACAGACGTACTTCGACGGTGAAGCCCTCGCGGACGGCTCCGTGCCGAACGTCGTGCACCTCACCTTCGCCGACCCCTACTGCGAGACAGGCCGGCAGGCGTCCCTGGCCGCCGCCCGCGCACACGGCTGGGAGCCGGTCGACGGCGGCACGCTGTGCGTGGTCGAAGGCCCCCGCTTCTCCACCCGCGCCGAATCCGAGTGGCACGCGTCGCAGGGCTGGTCGGTGGTCGGCATGACGGGCCACCCCGAGGCGGCACTCGCCCGCGAACTCGGGCTCTGCTACTCCTCGCTCACTCTCGTCACGGACCTGGACGCCGGGGCCGAGACGGGCGAGGGGGTCTCGCACGAAGAGGTACTGCGGGTCTTCGGGGAGAACGTGGGACGGCTGCGGAAGGTGCTCTTCGAGGCGGTCGGCAAGCTGCCCGTGGAGCGAGCCTGCGCCTGCGCGCAGTCGCTGGGCGGGCTGGACCCCGGGATCGAACTGCCGTAGAAGGCGGGCGCAGAGACGAAGACCCTCGCTCGTGTGAGTGACGGCTTTGTCCACAACTGCCCTGCTGTCCACAGTTCTCAGCGGATTTCGGCGAGTTGGTGCGAGTTGGTGCACCGTGGCTACGTCAAGCCGAAATCTTCTGACGGCAGGCGGTGAGCGTGGTGCCCCGAAACTTCGAGCCCGACCGCGGCGACGGCGAATCCGGCCGGTCCGGTCACTCCGGTCACTCGGGCCGGTCCGGTCGCTCCAGTAGCTCCGGTCAAGTGCAGGGCCTCGGCCGATGCGTGGTGCCCGACCTCACTCCGGTGCGCGCGGGCCGCCGCGGCAGGCATCGGCTGCGGCGGATCGTGTACGGACGACGACGCATCACAGCCGCTGGACTCGCCGTCGCCGCAGCCGCGTTGGCCGCCTCCGCCCCGCGCGGGGACCGCGGCAGTGACACGCACGCCGGCCCCGCGCCGGATTCGGCGTCCTCCCCCGCTGCCTCCTCGCCGAAGACCCATGGGCGTGGGCACACCTCGAGCAGCCAGGCGGCATCTGAGCGCGACGAGCGCTCCGTCTCGGCCCCGGTGCGTATCGCGGACGCCGGCACGGTCCGGCTGCTGCGCCCCGGTGACCGGGTCGACGTGATCGCCGGTACGGACGGGTCCGCTCCTGCGCGGCTGGTCGCCAGGGGGGCGCGAGTGGATCGAGTGCCGAAGTACGTGGAGACTGGCCCGGTCGACGGAGCGCTCGTCGTGCTCAGAGTGCCGCGCAGGACTGCGACCGCCCTCGCCGGTGCGGCGGTCACCACCCGGCTGGCGGTGACGCTGTGCTGAGTTCGCGTTCCGGTCGAGCCGAATGCCGATACCGGACAGGGCTGAAGAGGCTGAAGCGAAGGCGGGTCGAAGAACGTGTCACCAACTGCCGGAAGCGAGACGACCGGAAGCGAGAACAAGAGCCTGCTGGCGGGATTCAGGGAATTCCTGATGCGTGGCAACGTGGTCGAACTGGCCGTGGCCGTCGTCATCGGTACCGCCTTCAGCAAGATCGTGGATTCGGTCGTCAAGGGCTTGATCAATCCACTTGTCGGAGCGATAGGGACGAAGGACCTGGACAACTACAGCTCCTGCCTGAAGGCGCCGTGCGAGATCAGCAAGGCGACCGGAGAGGTCACGAACGGGGTCCCGATCAACTGGGGGCCGGTGCTCAGCGCCTCGCTGACCTTCCTGATCACAGCCGCCGTCGTCTACTTCCTCATGATCCTGCCGATGTCCAAGTACAAGGAACGGCAGGCCGCCAAGAGCCCGGTGCCCGAGGCACCCCCGGGGGTGAGCGAAGTCGATCTGCTGGCCGAGATCCGCGATCTGCTCACCGCGCAGCAGAACGGTTCGGCGAGCTCGGCGGATTCGGGAGGCTCCGCGGGCTCGGGAGGCTCGGCGGACTCGGGAGGCTCCGCGGGCTCGGACGGCCGTACGGATGGAGAAGGCTCCGTGGGACAGCAGCGCGACGGACTGAACACGGGGAAGAGCTAGGGAAGAGCTGGCGTCACAGGTGGTGGGGCGGCTTCTCGTCCAGGAAACGGGCCAGGTCCGCTGCCGCATCTCCGCCACTGCCGCTCCCGGAGGCGCCTCTTCCGGCCGCACCCTCTCCCCAGCCGCTGTCGGTGTCGTCAGCGGAGCGCAGGCTCAGCGGGTCGTCGAAATCCAGCGCTGCGGCGGGATCGGCGGGCCTCTGGGAACCGGTGGTCATGTCTCCAGGGTACGGGCGGCCCGTACGCCTGGTATCCATGCGGGATGACAACTCAGGACGCACTCACCGATGTGCGGGGCCTGCGGGTCGGGCACGCCCAGCGGACCGGGGAGGACCAGCCGGGCTGGCTGACCGGCACGACGGTGGTGCTGGCTCCGGAAGGCGGTGCCGTCGCCGGGGTCGACTCCCGCGGAGGCGCTCCGGGTACGCGGGAGACGGATGCGCTGGATCCGCGGAATGTGGTGGAGCGTATTCACGCGGTGGTGCTGACCGGTGGCAGCGCCTTCGGGCTCGACTCCGTGGCCGGCGTGATGAGCTGGCTGGAAGAGCAAGGCCGTGGC
The DNA here is from genome assembly GCA_035556995.1 of Streptomyces sp. Lineage (GTDB taxonomy): Bacteria > Actinomycetota > Actinomycetes > Streptomycetales > Streptomycetaceae > Streptomyces. Next base: position 4,682 of record DATMEI010000314.1, on the reverse strand, counting down.
GTACGAGTGGGAGCGGATCCGGCGCAGGTGGTGCCGGTTGTGCCTGCGGCCGTCCTCTTCGATCTGGGTCGCGGCGGACGCTGGCGGGCCCGGCCGGACGCGACGCTGGGACGGGAAGCGGTGGAGGCCGCCGAGCGTACGGAGCCGGGGGCGCCGGTTCCGCAGGGCAATGTGGGGGCGGGCACCGGTGCCGTGGTGGGAGGCCTCAAGGGCGGCATCGGCTCCGCGAGCACTGCGCTTGCTTCAGGGGTGACTGTGGGCGTGGTCGCAGCGGTCAACGCGGCCGGCTCGGCGCTGGACCCGGCCACGGGCGCGCTCTACGGAGAGCTGTGGGACGGCCCTCCTCGTATGCCGGGCGAGGCCACTCACGCGGAGGCGCGGAGGCGGTTGGCACAGGCGCAGGAGGCGACGAACAGCCGCTCGGCCGGGGTGCTGCGTCCGCCCTTCAACACGACGCTTGCCGTGGTCGCCACGGACGCGGCGCTCACACGGCCCCAGGCCCAGAAGCTGGCGGGCACGGCACACGACGGGCTGGCCCGCGCGGTGCGACCGGTGCACCTCATGCACGACGGGGACACCGTCTTCGCACTCTCGACCGGCGAACGTCCTCTGGAGGGTGCGGAGTTGAACGATCTGCTCGCTGCGGGGGCGGACGTACTGACCCGGGCTGTGGTGAAGGCTGTGCTGGCGGCGGAGGGCGTGGACGGGCCGGGTGGAGTCTTTCCCTCCTACCGCTGCCTCTACGACCGGCCGGCGTCCCAGGACACGTCGGCCGGAGCCGGCGGCGACTGACCCCCCAGGGCTCAGGCAGGCGTGTGGACGTCGCTGCCGGAGCCGTCAGTTTGAACGTCGCCGGAGGTGCCGGTGCTGCCGGCGGTGCCGGTGCCTCCCGTGTTGGAGCGGCCCTCGCCCGTCTCGCTGATCGCGTCCTCGCGGGTGTGGGCCCGCTTCCCGCCCCGCGCCCGCGCGTCCGGCTCGGATGTCCCCACCGGGGCGGAACCGCTACGGGCACGGGTGCCCTTCAGGACCACGACCATCGCGGTGGTGACGGCTGTACCGGCCGCGATGGCGATGAGGTATTGCAAGGGGGAACCGATAAGCGGTACGACGAAGGCACCGCCGTGCGGTGCGCGGAGGGTGCTGCCGAAGGCCATCGTCAGAGCGCCGGTCACGGCGCCGCCGGCCATGGACGAGGGGATGACCCTCAACGGGTCGGCTGCCGCGAACGGGATGGCGCCTTCGGTGATGAAGGAAGCGCCCAGCACCCATGCTGCCTTGCCGTTCTCGCGCTCGGTCCTGGTGAAGAGCTTGCTCCGCACGACGGTCGCGAGCGCCATCCCGAGGGGCGGGACCATGCCGGCGCCCATCGCAGCGGCCATGACGGTCAGACTGCCGTTCCCGGGGTCTGCGGTGGCGATGCCTCCCGTGGCGAACGTGTAGGCGACCTTGTTGACCGGTCCGCCCAGGTCGAAGCACATCATCAGCCCGATGAGCAGGCCCAGCAGTACGGCGTTGGTGCCCGTCAGACCTCCGAGCCAGTCGGTCATGGCCTTCTGCGCGGAGGCGATGGGAGTGCCGATCAGCACGAACATCAGCGTGCCGACGACGGCCGAGGAGATCAGCGGTATGACGACCACGGGCATGATGCCTCGCAGTACGGGCGGAATGGTGACCCGCTGGATCGCCATGACCAGGGCGCCGGCGAGGAGACCGGCAACCAGACCGCCCAGAAAACCGGCGTTGATCTCGACGGCGACGGCACCGCCGACGAAGCCCGGCACCAGCCCGGGCCGGTCGGCCATTCCGTAGGCGATGTAGCCCGCGAGCACCGGCACCAGGAAGCTGAAGGCGAGGCCGCCGGTCTGGTTGAGCAACGCTGCCCAGCTGTGGGCCTCCGTCCACACGAAGTGGTCGGCGACGGACTTGGCGTCGGCGATCTCGTACCCGCCGAGGGCGAAGGAGAGCGCGATCAGCAGTCCGCCCGCTGCGACGAACGGGACCATGTAACTCACGCCGGTCATCAGCCACTTGCGCAGCCGCGTACCGAATCCGTCTCCGGGGTCCCCGGCTCCGTCCATGGGTACGGGCGTGTTCGTGGACGCGGTTGTCTCGCCCCGCTCGGCCTTGCCGCGTACCTCGGCGATGAGTTCGGCGGGCCTGTTGACCGCGGCCTTCACCCCGACGTCCACGGTGGGCCTGCCTTCGAAGCGCTCCTTCTCGCGGACCTCCACATCGTGCGCGAAGATCACGCCGTCTGCCGCGGCGATCACCGCGGGATCGAGCCGGTCGAAGCCGGCCGACCCCTGGGTCTCGACGGCGATTTCGACGCCCGCCTCCTGGCCGGCCCGCTCCAGGGACTCCGCGGCCATGTAGGTGTGCGCGATGCCGGTGGGGCAGGAGGTGACGGCGACGATGCGGAAGGGGTGCCCGCTGCGCTCCACGTCCGGTTCCGTGTCCGGTTCCGCGTCCGGTTCCGGTCGCGCGTCGGGCTTCTGTACCTGCTCCGCCGCCGCCATGGCCCCGGCTTCCCCGGCTTCCCCGGCTTCCTCACCTGCCGCGTCTCCGCGGATGAGCGCGGCTGCCCGCTCCGGCTCGGCGACGGAGCGGAGCGCCTGCGTGAAGCTCTCGTCCGCCAGGCGCCGGGCGAGGCCGGACAGGATGCTCAGGTGGTCCTTGTCCGCCCCGTCCGGCGCGGCTATCAGGAAGATCAGGTCGGCGGGCCCGTCCGCGGCCCCGAAGTCGACGGGTGCGGCGGGACGACCGAAGGCCAGCGTGGGCTCGGTGACATGGGAGCTGCGGCAGTGAGGTATGCCGATGCCGCCTTCAAGGCCCGTCGGCATCTGGGCCTCCCGGGCTGCGACGTCCTCGAGAAACCCTTCGAGGTCGGTGACGCGTCCTTCCGCGAACATCCGCTCGGCGAGCGAGCGCGCGGCTTCGTCCTTGGTGTCCGCGGTCAGGTCGAGGTCGACCAGCTCCGCAGTGATCAGCTGGCTCATCGAACGGCTCCATCGGCGTTGTGTGGCAGGGGGCGGCCCAAGGGGTGGTCCAGGGGCAGGTCGGTCGTCACGTTGACGGTTTCGGGGCGCAGGTCGGCGGGGCTGGGCATCTCGCTGCCGGGCAGTTGCACTGCGGCTGCGCCGTGCGCGACCGCCGAGGTCAGAGCCTGGGGCCCGGTGCCGCCTGCGGCGAGGAAACCCGCGAGCGCGGCGTCGCCCGCACCGACGTCGCTGCGTACGGGCACGGCGGGAGTGCTGCCGAAGTACGTGCCGGTGCCGTCGACCAGCAGCTGCCCGGTGGCACCGAGGCTGGCGAGCACGGCACCGGCGCCCGCGCCGCGCAGTTCCTCGGCGGCCTTCACCGCATCGGCCACGTCGGCGAGGGGACGGCCGACTGCCTCGGCCAGTTCGTCGGCGTTCGGTTTGATCACGTCCGGCTTCTCGCGAAGCGCGGCGGAGAGGGCCGGCCCGGAGGTGTCCAGTGCGATACGTGTGCCGCTCGCATGCGACCGTGCGACGAGCCCGGCGTACCACTCTGGGGCCAGGCCACGAGGGAGGCTTCCGCAGCAGACGATCCAGGCCGCGCCGGCGCCGAGGGCCTGCACGCCCACGGTGTCCAGGAGCGCTTCGGCCTCGTCGGTGGTGATGTCGGGCCCCGCTGCGTTGATCTTGGTGAGGGTGCCGTCGGGTTCGGCCAGCGAGATGTTCACGCGAGTCGAGCCCTGCACGGGGACACCGGCGACTTCGATGCCCCGCTCCCCCAACAGCCGGGCGAGCAGCGCCCCTTCGGGCCCTCCGAGTGGCAGCACAGCGACGGTGCGCCGTCCCGCGGAGGCCAGTGCACGGGAGACGTTGACGCCTTTGCCGCCGGGGTCGACGCGATCGAGGCCCGCCCGCAGAACAGCGCCGCGGGCAAGCCCGGCTATCTCGTACGTACGGTCCAGGCTGGGGTTGGGAGTGACGGTGAGGACAGTGCCGGCTCCGCCGGCGAAGTCGGCCGTATCAGCCACGTCAGCCATGTCTGCTATGTCATCCATGCCGGTCATACCCGCCTCACCTGTGGGCCCCTCCGTTCGATGGCGCGGGCGTCCTCGGCCGCGAGTCCGGTGTCGGTGATCAGCAGATCGACGTCTGCGAGGTCGCCGAAGCGGGCGAAGTGCTCCTGCCCGTACTTGCTGGAGTCGGCAAGCAGCACGACTCTGCGGGCCGCCTTCATCACCGCGCGCTTGACCGCTGCCTCCGCGAGGTCGGGGGTGGTGAGGCCGCCGTCGAGGGAGAAGCCGTTGGTGGCGAGGAAGAGAAGATCGGCGTTGATCTCCCCGTAGGTGCGCAGTGCCCAGGCGTCGACGGCGGCGCGGGTGCGGTGCCGTACGCGTCCGCCGACGATGTGCAGGTCGATACCGGGATGGTCGGCCAGCCGGGCGGCAAGCGGGAGGGCGTGGGTGACGACCGTGAGGGCGGCGTCCATGGGAACGGCTGCGGCGAGCCGGGCAGTCGTCGAGCCTGCGTCGAGAAGGACGCTGGCCTCGGTGGGCAGTTCGTCGAGCGCGGCCTGCGCGATGCGGTCCTTCTCGTCGGTGGCCGCAGCCTCCCGCTCGTTCAGGTCGGGCTCGAAGTCGAGCTTGCCGGCGGGGATGGCGCCGCCGTGGACCCGGCGGATTGCTCCGGCACGGTCGAGCGCCTTGA
>DATMEI010000313.1:0-7890 GCA_035556995.1 Streptomyces sp. | reverse complement strand
GAGCCGGTCTGCAGCCAGTCGGGCAGCATGTCCATCGGCATGAAGGACCCGGAGAGGAACGCCATCGGCACCATGAGGCAGTTGGCGATGGCGGCGACCGCCTCCGGGGTGTTCGCGAGGGAACCGATGACCACGCCGATGGTCAGGAACGCGGTGATGCCGAAGACCAGCACGGGAAGCGCCAGCGGCCAGCTGCTCTTCAGCTCCAGCCCGAACGGCGGCAGCAGGGCGATGCCGACGAACAGCACCGCCTGCACCACTCCGACCCCGAGCGCCAGCACGTAGCGGGAGCCGAGGACCGCCGGCAGCCTCGTCGGCGTCATCCTGATCAGCCGCAGCAGGTCGTCCCGCCGCCACTGCATGAGGGTGAACGCCACGCTGAAGACTGCCGCGTTGGCGACGCCCCACGACATCACGCCGGGCGCGATGTAGGAGATGTAGGGCCGTCCGGACTGCTTGACGTCCTGGCCGCTGAAGATCAGCCCGAAGACGACGAGGAAGATGAGCGGGAAGGCGAAGGTGAAGAAGAGGGTGGCCTTGTCCCTCACCTGCGCCCGGTATCCGGCTCCCGTCAGTGCTGCGTACGCGCTCATGCCTGCTGCTCCGTGTCGTTGTCGCCGTCCTGGCCGGTCCCTGCGTGAGAGCCCGTGAGTTCGAGGTAGACGTCCTCGAGAGTCGCGGTGCGTGTCTGTACGTCAGCCAGGCCCGCGAGTCTGTCGACTGCCGTGAGGACCTGCCCGGAGACCCGGGTCTCCAGCACGAGCGAACCGCCCTGCAGTTCGGCGCTGTCGACGCCTTCGATCTCCAGGGCCGCTTCGGGACTCAGCCGCCCCGCGGGAACCATCAGACGGGTCGGCGCTCCCGCCGCGGCCACCAGGTTGTGCGGCGTGTCCAGAGCGGCCACCGATCCGTCGACGAGGATGGCGACGCGGTCGCACAGCGCCTCGGCCTCATCGAGGTGGTGGGTGGTGTAGACGATGGTGCGTCCCTGCTTCTTCAGCCCGCGCAGCACCTCCCACAGGTCGCGCCGGGCCTGCGGGTCGAGTGCCGCCGTCGGCTCGTCGAGGAAGATGAGTTCCGGTTCGTGTACGAGCGCGGAGGCGATGGCCAGGCGCTGGCGCTGGCCGCCGGAGAGGTTCTCCACCATCACATCGCGCTGTCCCGTCAGTCCGACGGCCTCCAGCGCGCTGTCCGCGGCCTTCCGGCCCACGCCGAAGAGGGCGGCGACGGTGTTCAGATGCTCGCGGGCCGTCTGACGTACGAAGAAGGCCGAGGACTGCGTCTGCACTCCCATACGCGGCAACAGGGCGACGTTGCGCGGCCAGGGTGACTGCCCGAGGACGGTGACCTTGCCGGAGTCCGCCTCCCGCAGGCCTTCCATGATCTCCACGAGGGTGGTCTTGCCCGCTCCGTTGGGTCCGAGAAGGCCGAAGAACTCGCCTCTGCGCACCTCCAACGACACGCCTGCCACGGCCTCGTGGCCGCCGTAGCGTTTGCGGATCTCCTCGATGACGATCGTCGCTTCCTGTGATGCTTCGTGCCGTTCGGCCGGCATGGCCCTTGCTTCGGTCATGTCTTTTCGTGCCCCTCGGTGCTGACAGTGCTGACGGTGCCTGGAACTGGAAGGAATCCGGGTGGATGCATACCTGCGTTAGCTAGGTGAAGGCCAGAAGGAAGTACGCGGCGGTCGACAGCCCTGCCAGCACGGCGCAGACAAGGACGGCGGAACCGATCGCGTAGGCGGTGTAGAGGGTGCGGGCCCTGCGCGGGTAGGCGGCAGCGGCAGCCCGGTCACGGAGCCGCAGCCTGACGTACCGGCCGCTCTCCGGTGCGTAGCCGGAGATCCGCAGAGCATGGCTGAGCATGGCGTAGCCGTCCAGGGGTGGCAGCGGCACCAGGTTCACCAGTGCCTGGAGACTGCCGAGCAGCAACAGGCCGGAGAGAACCTTCCGGGTGGGATCGCCGGGCGGCAGCGCCGACCACCAGGCCGCAGCGGGCAGCAGCACCACCAGGTTCACGAAGGCGCCCGCTCCGGCGATGACGAGCTGGTGTCTTCGGCGCCGCAGATAGAGGTAGTTGTCGACCGTGCAGTACATGATCGCCACCGGCAGCCGCCAGCGCAGGCCGATCTCGCTGACCGTGGCGCCGTAGTGGCGTGCCGCCACCCCGTGTGCGAGTTCGTGCAGCGCGATGCTGAACCAGATGACGGCGCACACCGCCAGCAGCGCGACGGGATGCTTCACCAGCCACCACGTGTCGAACGCCAACTCCCTTGCCCGCGTGGCCAGCAGGACCTCCATGGCGGCCGTGAGCGCGAGCAGCGGCAGCATCACCGGAGGACGCAGCAGGGGCCGCAACGCGCGGTGCAGCGCCGCGGTGGTCGCGTCGGCGTCGGCCACCATGCGCACCCTGCCCCGCAGGAGGCTGCCGGAGACCATGCCGGGCCGGGCCGGGGGGTCCTGCGGCTGCCGGGGCTTCACGGGCGCCGGGACGGGCGCTGAGGCGGCCGGGGCGGGGCCGGGGGCGCCTGGGACGGGGGCGCCCGCCAGCAGGCCGCGGCTGCCGAGAAGTCCCAGCAGCTGCTGCCAGTTGGCCTCACCGAGCCGCTTGCCGAAGCTCTGTGCGTACTCCGCGCCGATCTCTTCGAGCGTGCGCCCGCCGTCCAGCCGGGAGATGAGGAAGTGTTCCCTGGATCCGACCTCGAACGAGGCGCCGCTGTAAGGGTCCTTGACCAGATGGATGGTCGACGCCGCGCGCAGCAGCGGAGGGCTGATGAGCACTTCCGGTCTGAGTGCCGGGCGGTGGGAGAGGATCCCCGGAGGCGGGCCGGTCATGATCTCACCGCCGGCGCGGACGGCTTCGCGTCGCCGCCTGTCTCCTCGCCGCCGTCCAGGTCCTCCCGCAGCACCCGGCCGAGCACGTTGGCGAGATACGCCTCGTCCCGGATCGTCACGTGCAGCCGGTTGTTCGTCATGTGCATATACGGGGAGAGGAGCGTGGGCAGTACGACGGCCAGATCGGTGGTGGGCTCGCCCGGACCGTCCTCCGGGGAGGCGAAGACCAGTTCACCGCTGCCGGCCAACGCGACCACACGCTCGCGCAGTTCCAGGCAGTGCTCGGACCAGCCCTGCAGGAAGGCGGGCAGCCGGACCGGCTCGGCGCCCCCGGACTGCGTCCCCTGGCGTGCGGCGCGCATGCCCGCCACTGCCTGCCGTATCTCCCGGTAGCGGCGGCGCAGGCCCGGCGCGGTCTCCGCGTAGTTGCGGTCGTACTCCTTCGATCCGATGAAGCCCGTGCCGGGAAACGCCCTGTGCCAGAACTCGTAGTACTGATCCAGATAGTCGGCCTGCTTACGTGCGTCGGGCAGGAAACAGCCGAGCATCACCATCATCAGCTGCGCCGCTGTACCCAGGAGCACGGTGCGCAGATGGAGGTTCATCGAGCTGAAGGCTCCTGTGACCAGGTCGCTGGAGTACGCGAAGTGCCATTCGGCGAGGTCCACTCCGGCCGTGCCGCCGTACTTCGCGTACTCGGGTGAATAGGGCTCCCAGGAGCGGGAGTTGTTGGGGCGCAGGTTCATCCGGCCGTCCTCGCCCATGAAGTCCCCGCGGTCGCCCTTGGGGAACTCGATCTCGAACAGCGCGTTGTAGAACTCGTTCAGGAAGCCGGTGTCGACCTCGTACAGCGCCGGACGGGCACGCAGGAAGGCGTCGACCGCCTCCTCCGCACGGCGGCGCACCTCAGCGGTCGCCGCCGGCGTGGAGGGACGCAGCCGGAGGCGTACGTGGGGTCCCTCCAGCCAGTAGTTGAGGAAGAAGTGCCCGGCGAGAAGGCCGTCCTCCTGGAGGGAGGCGATGAGCGGGCGGATGCAGTTGACCAGCAGGGGCTGCGGGCTGGCGGCGTAGAAGATGTGGACGGGCTGCCACTCGCCGGGACCTTCGGTGGATGCGCCACCGGTCATGGGTACGTCCTTGCCGCTGTGGGGGGTGGGCTGTGACATCAGGACGCCTCCGTCCCGGCTCGTCTCGATGAACTCGCGGGTCGTCTCGAAGTGAAGGTCTCGACGGCCAGTTCGGCGACGTGGCTGCCGCGCTCGGACCGCACGTGCAGGCCGTCCTCCGCGGGGAGCATCTCCCGCAGGACGATCCGGTCGGTCTCGTTCCTGACCAGTGCTTCGAAGGCCGTCAGGGACAGGAAGCTGTCGAAATCCACACAGCTGGGTTTGGCTCCCGCTCCGACGTGCGGGCCGCTCGCGACCGTCGCGAACACCTGGGCGGGCAGGCCGTGTTCGCGGCGCCAGCGCTGCCAGCCGAGGAACCAGCCGTGCTCGTCCACGCCGGGCTGCTGCCTGCCGGGCAGCGAAGCGGCGCTCGTGCTCCAGCTGCGGCGGCTCAGTACGAGGCTGCCGTAGGTCACGCGAGGGCGGGCGGTGACACCCTCGCGGGCCTCGCTCTCGGGAACCCCGCCCCAGACGTCCATACGGGCCATCGAACTCGGCGAGAGCAGCAGGAGCGTCCGGGAGATCTCCGGCAGCGCCAGCGGCACCAGATAGCCGAGGTAGACGGGTATCACTTCACGGTCCAGACGCCGGGAGCGCAGCACGAGCCGGTCGCTGTTCTCCTCGTGTTCGACGTACAGGTCGTCCAGATGGATGCGGGCCTCCTCCGGGACGGTCGAGGTCTCGCCAGGGCAGACGATCTCGTAGTCGGTGAGCCGGCCGTGCAGGTTGAGGTTGCTGGTGACGGCGCCGCCGGTGACCTCGGCCAGCACCGCACCCGTGGGCGTCACCGCTGTGGCCGTCTCCCGCAGCGCGTCGGACAGGCCGCCTGCTGCGCCCGCCGGGGCATACCCGCCCTCGTCCTCCCGGTCGTAGATGTGCGTGAACCGGCTGAAGGGGAAGGCGAGTCCGCCGTAGGAGCGGTTGACCACGACCAGAGGTCCGTTCTCGCCCCGGGCGACCTGGAGATGGTGGCTCTGCGGGGCGAAGTCCGCCGCGAGCGGCGTGAGTTCCGCCGCCACCTCTTCGAAGTGCTCACGCCGGAGCTGGAGTTCGCCCGCGTCACCTCGTTCGGCCCACAGCTTGCGCATGCGTTCGGTGAGCACACGGCGTGCGGAGTCGACCGCCTTGATGCCGGGCAGATTGAGCCAGTTCTCCTCCGGTACGTACTCGCCCTGGTCGTTGAACGCGCGGCGCTTGGCGGTGAAGGAGAGGTACTGGTCGAAGAAGTCCTCGTGGAAGTCGTGAACGAGGCCGAGCAGATCCTCGCACCGTCCGCCCCGGCCGTACCGAGCGAGGAAGAAGCCCCGGAAGGTGACGCGCTGCGGCAGCGTCAGGTCGACGGCGGGCAGGACGCTCTCCAGGGCACGCAGATCGCTGCTCACCTGCCCGTTCCACGCCTGCCATGCGCACGCGACGTCCGTCCCGGCGCTGACGTCCTCATAGAGGATGGTCTGGGGCAGGCTCGCCTCCTGCGCACCGAGCTGCCGCTGCAGCCCGTGCAGTCCTTCGCGCAACTCCCGCAGCAGCTCTGCCCGTTGACGTACATCCGCCGACGGGAAGGCGGCGATGGCGGCGGCGGGACCTTCGAGACCGTCCGCGATCTGCCCGGCCCAGGGACGGCCCAGCGCCCGCAGGGCGTGCTGGAAGGAACGCAGCGGGTCGGTGCTGTGCACGTCGGTGTCGAGGCAGGGCACACGGATCATTCCGAGCTGGAGCAGCGCGGAGAGATACGTTTCGCACTGCTCGGGGGGCGCGTCGTGCTCGGCGCTCAGCCAGCCGGCCAGTTCGTGGTAGCGCAGCTCCGGGCGCTCGTCGAACAGGCCGAGCAGCCGGTCCAGGATGCCGCTGCGGCGCAGGAAGAACAGCCGGTCCTTGACGGCGTCGAAGGTGACCGTCGCGTCGTCGTCGCCCGCCGTCACCCAGCGGCGCACGTAACGGACCCGGTCCTCGTCGCGTCCCCAGCCGGAGGCGAGACGTACGGGCAGGTCACCGCGGCGTGCGGGGTCGGCGAGGATCAGCTCGGCGAGGCGGCCGAGCACGACGACGTTGAGGCGGGCGTGGCTCTCCCAGCGGGACTGCAGCCGGATCGGCGCGTCCCCGCGGCGCTCAGGGCGCTCACCGTGCTCGTTGTCCTCACCGTGCTCGCCGTGCCTGCACTCCTCGCTCCGCTCCTCGAAGATGCCCGTCGCGACCCCGGTGAAGGTGCTGAACGGGCTGGTCTTGCAGGCAGTCCGGTACAGGTACGACAGCAGGGACCGCTCAATCTTGCGCATCCGCTTGTCCGGACGCTCGCCGGAGGCCGCCTTGCGCAGATATCCCTCAAGCTGTCCGTCCAGGGTCGGTGAGGCCAGCAGCAGGCCGAGCCGCAGCCGCTCCTCCCCCATCAGCTCGCGCAGCGCGGCGCGGCTGCGTTCGAGGTCTGCCGCGAGCAACTGCTGCCCCTGTGCGTGCAGTTCCTCCAGCTGCCTGCGCTGTTCCAGCCAGTCCGCGACCTGCCTACCCGCAGCCGCGTCGAGGCCGGTGATCAGCTCGACCGATGCGCCGGGGTCGGCGGGCATCCGGTTGTTGAAGATCTGGCGGCGCAACGAAAGCAGCCGGCGGCGCCGCACGTCCCCTTCGCCGCGAACGGCGGTGTCCGTGGTCGTGACCAGGTCGTGCAGTACGTCGGACAACTGGGCGGCATGCGCGCGCAGTCGGTCCTCAGCGGCCAGCACGTCAGCGGCCCACCGGCGGCTTTCGTGGCAGCGCAGTGCGTGTACGGACTCGACCGGCAGTCCGGCGACGCGCAGCATGAAGCGCCGGCCGGGTTCCCATGTCGTGGTCACAGAGGTCATGGCGGGTTCCCCCATCGCCGTTCAGACGATCTCGTAGCGGAAGTCGGCGGGTCTTGGCCGCTCGTGCCCGAGCAGCATGATCAGCAGTGGTGTCTCCCCGGTACGTTCCAGGCGCAGTTGCTCGATGTAGGAGACGTTGTCGAAGCCGAGGGCGACACCCGCCCCGAGACCGAGGGCCGTGCACACGGTGTAGAAGGCCTGCGAGACGGCGCCCGTGGTGGCCCCGTACAGCCGGTATCCGCGGTCGCCGACCGCGTCCAGCACCGCGGTGGTACGGACAGTGGGGACGAGTACCGCGCCGCTCTGTTCGAGGTTGTAGTTGGCGAGGAAGTAGTTGCGCTGGAGGAACTCGCCGTGCGGGCCGCCGGTCACCAGGCGCAGGGCGTGCAGCTCGGGGTCGTATTCGTAGGCGCCCGGATCGATGCCCTCCACGTGGTTGACGAAGGCGTACAGCTTGATCAGCCGTGCCCCTCCGGGAGGTTCGGCGTCGGTCTCCAGTGACACCGCCGCGGATGCGGCAAGGGCGGTGCCCAACTGCCCTGCGCTGACGGGGTGTCCGGCGTCGAAGCGGCCGAAGCTGCTGCGCCGGCGGCGCAGGGCGTCCCGCACCGTGACCGGCTCCGTGCGGGGCGGCGGCAGCGGCAGCGGGTCGCCGGTCTGCGGCAGCGGCAGCGCCTCGGCGGCAGCGAGCGCTCCGGGGGCGGGGCGGACGTCGGAGGCTTCGGCGGTCGCTGCGCGGACACGGTCGAGGATGCCGAAGCCGAACACCCTGCGGGAGAGTTCGACGTCCTTGTGCCCGGTCCTCGGGGCGTCCGCTCCGCTGCGCACACCGGGGCGGGCGTTCGTGGCGTGGCCGGTGCGTGGGCGGTCGTCCTCCGGCGGTTCCCATGACAGCGGTACGACCGCGAAGACGCCCTCTTCCTCTTCATCGGTGCCCAGAAGCCCGTTCAGCCGGGGCTCGTCGAACCACATGGCCGTCTCGAAGCGCAGCCCCCGGGCGCGTGCCCACATGCGCCAGCTCTGCAGGACGGTGCCGATGTCCATGCTGACGACGTG
>DATMEI010000312.1:0-4827 GCA_035556995.1 Streptomyces sp. | reverse complement strand
CGGCCGGCACGGGTGTGCGGCCCAGGAGTTCGATGCGGCAGCGGCTCGCGTCGGCGACCGTACGGGCGAAGCGGGCGGTGATGCCGCGTGCGCCGCCGACCAGCAGCACGACCGAGTCTCGGTCGAGTCCGGCGGCGGCGGCTTCGGAGACGCCGTCACCCGCCGGTCCCCCGCCGGTGGCGGCGACGGCGCCCAGGTCGGTGTGGGTCAGCTCCAGGGCCCTCCTGCGTCCGCCGTCGGCGAGTACGACGGGTTCACGCTCTGTGGCGCCGAGTTCGGCGACGAGGGTGTCGGCCACCGTCGACGGGCTGTCGTCCGGGCCCACTTCGACGAGGGTCGCGGTCAGCTCCTCGTACTCACGGGAGACGCTGCGGAAGAAGCCCCGAAGTCCCGTGGCGGCGCCTTCATCCCGGCGCTCGACGGCCAGCAGACGCTGAGGGCCGGCTGCCAGAACCGACTGGAAGAGGGGGAACATCTCCGGCAGTTGAGCGTCCGGCGACTCGAAGGCGTGGAGGTGGACGACGGCGTCGCCGATCTGCTCCGGCAGCTGCCCCTCGGGCACGGTCTGCGTACGGGCGCCGGCTGCGCTCAGCCGCTCCGCGAGGAGGGTGGCCAGCGCACCGCCGCCGAGAAGCGTCACGGTGGTGCCCTCGGCGAGTGCGGCCGGCGGGGTGGGCAGTTCGGTCTCGGTGAACTCGAGCCGCTGCGGCGGGACGACGATCGCCTCGGCGCCCGCCGGTCCGGGCCGCCCGTCGGGTGCGGCGGCTTCCGCGGTGTCCGTGTCCGGTTCACCGCCGCCGAGCCGGGCCATGAGCAGTTCGGTGATGCCGGCGGCCGTACGGGCCGTGCTCAGCTCATCAAGATCCGCGTCCTGATCCACCGGCAGACCCAACCGGACCGCCAACTCACCCGCGATCTCAGCCCTCTTGATCGAATCCACACTCAGATCCGCCTCCAGATCCAAGCCCGGCTCAATCATGTCCACCGGATAACCCGTACGCTCCGCCACCACAGCAAGCACCGAACCCAGCACCGCATCCGCATCCAGAACAGGACGAACAGCCTCGGCAACGGGCGGGGCAGCGGCGGCAGCGGCGGGCGCAGCAGCAGGAGCGGCCGTGGGAAGAGTTGCGGCGGGAAGAGCAACCGTCGGGGACGCAAGCGCGTCATCCCCCGCAGGAGAGGGGGCCCCCGCAGGAGAGGGAGGAAGTTCGGTGGCTCCCAGATAGCGCAGCAGCACATCTCTCTGCGCTGTCACCATTTCTCTGCTGGTACGCAGGAATTCGGCTATGAGAGCGTCCGGACCGGACAGCGTCACGCCGTCCTGGGTGGGGGGTTCCGGCACGATGAGCTCCGTGACTCGGCGGGCTGGTTGCAGGGCGTTGGGCGCGATGGTGCCGTCGGCGAGACGGATGAGATGACCGTCCACGGTCCAGCCGGGGAGCGAGACCGGGGTGGCAGTCTCCGGGTCGACGGCGTCACGCCCCTGGAACAGCTTTCCGGTGCGCACGTCAGTACCGGCGACGGCAAGTTGTGCGACGCCGGAGAGCAAACCGTACAGTCCTCCGCGCCTGGCGTCCTCAAGTGTGACCGTAGTGTGTGGACGGTCACCGAGCACGGCGTCGACAAGCCTGGTCAGGACCTTGCCGGGGCCGACCTCCGTGAAGACGCGGGCGCCCGCCGCGTACATCCCTTCGATCTGGTCGGCGAACCTGACCGGTGAGCCGATCTGCTCGGCCAGCCCTGCGCGCACCGCATGGGGGTCGGTGTCGTAGGGCTCGGCCGTCCGGTTCGACCAGACGGGAAGTCCGGGCGCGTGCACGGTCATCGCCGCGAGCGTCCCGGCGAACGCCTCACCCGCGCCGGCGACCAGCGGGCTGTGGAAGGCGCAGGCCACCTGGAGGGGTTTGGCCGAGAAGCCGGCGTCCCGCAGATGACCGACGGCCTTGGTCACCGCGTCCGACGGCCCCGAGATCACGGTCTGCTTGGGCGAGTTGCGGTTCGCGGTGACGACCTCGCCGTCGAGGCCGGCAAGAGCCAGCACCTCTTCGACCTTCTCGGGGACGGCGGTCACGGCCGCCATGGCGCCCGCGTCGCCGCCTTGGACCTGGTCGAGTATCGCCTCGGCGCGTGCGGCGCTCGCCGTGAGCACGTCCTGCGGCGACAGCGCCCCCGCGGCGCCGAGCGCGACCAGTTCGCCGTAGCTGTGGCCCGCGGCCATGTCCGGACGTATGCCGAGCGAGGCGAGCAGGTCCGCCGCCGCGAGTTCGACGATGCCCAGAGCGGGCTGGGCGACCGCTGTGTCGGTGATGCGGGCCAGCTGCCCGTCCTTGGCCGCCTTGTCGAAGGCGGCCGGCGGGTAGAGCGCGTCCGCCCAGCGCGAGCCGAGCTGCAGGTACCGCTGCAACTCGGGGAAGGCGACGAAGAGATCGGCGAGCATGCCGGGCCGCTGGCTGCCCTGACCGGGGAAGAGGAAGGCGAGCGCCCCGCCGCCGTCGGGGGCGTCGGCCGGGGCGGCGAAGATGCCGTTCGCCGGGTCGTGCACTCCGTCGGCCGCCCGTGTGAGCAGCGCGGGCAGTTCGCCGACGCTCTGCGCGAGCAGCGCGATACGGACCGGCTCGCCCCGTACGGCAGCCGAGTCGCTGAGACGTGCGGCGCCCAGGGCGTAGTCCCGCAGCCGCCAGCGACCGCCCTGTGGTCCGGGCTGGTCGGCCTTCTCCAGCAGCCTGCGCACCGCACGTTGGGCCGCTGCCGCGTCCTTGCCGCGGAAGGTGAAGAGCTCGACGGGCCATTCGTCACTGGCGTGCACTGCAGGCGCCTGGTCGTAAGCCCGCAGCACCGCATGGAAGTTGGTGCCGCCGAAGCCGAATGCGCTTACACCGGCGACACGCTGATCCGGCTCGGCGGCCCACGGCCGTGCAGCCTCGTGGAAGAAGAACGGGCTGCTCTCCGCGTTCCAAGCCGCGTTGGGCTGCTCGATGTGCAGCGTCGGCGGCTTCACCCCGTGGTAGAGGGCCAGCGTCGTCTTGATCAGGCCGGCAAGCCCCGCGGCGCACTTGGTGTGCCCGATCTGCGACTTGACCGAGCCGATGGCGCAACTGCCGGGCGCCGCTCCGGCTTCGGTGAACACCTCGGTGAGAGTGGCCAGTTCGGTACGGTCGCCGACGACCGTTCCCGTGCCGTGTGCCTCGATGAGGCCGACCTGCGCCGGTGAGACCCCCGCCTTGCGGTAGGCGCGGGTGAGCGCCGAACGCTGCCCCTCGGGACGGGGCGCGGTCAGGCCGAGGGCGCGGCCGTCGCTGGCACTGCCGACGCCGTCGACCACGGCGTAGATGCGGTCGCCGTCGCGCTCGGCGTCGGCCAGCCGCTTGAGCACCACGCATCCGACGCCCTCGCCGAGCGCGATGCCGTCAGCGCTCTGGTCGAATGTCGAGGAGCGTCCGGTCGGCGAGAGCGCGTGCACGGAGGAGAAGAGCAGATAGTCGTTGATGCCGTTGTGCAGGTCGGCGCCGCCGCACAGCACCACGTCGCTGGTGCCGGTGACCAGTTCCTTGCACGCCACGTCGACGGCGGTGAGCGAGGACGCGCAGGCGGCGTCCACGGTGTAGTTGGCGCCGCCCAGGTTGAGCCGGTTGGCGATGCGCCCGGCGATCACGTTGGCGAGCATGCCGGGGAAGGAGTCCTCGGTCAGCCGTGGCAGCTGCTCGTCGAGGGCGGAGGGCAACTCGCCCACGTACGCGGGCAGGACCGTACGCAGCGCGCTCGCGTTGGACAGGTCGCTGCCCGCCTCGGCGCCGAAGACCACGGACGTACGGGAGTGGTCCACCGGCCGCCCCTCGTACCCGGCGTCGGCCAGTGCGCGCCGCGCCGCCTCCAGCGCGAGGAGCTGCACCGGCTCGATGGCGGCGAGAGAGGCCGGGGGGATTCCGAAGCTCAGCGGGTCGAAGGGTATTTCGGGCAGGAAGCCGCCCCAGCGCGAGGGTGTGCGCTCCCCGTCACCGTCCGGCGCGTAGTAGAACTCGGCGTCCCAGCGCTCGGCGGGCACCTCCGTCACACAGTCCTTGCCTGCCAGTACGTTCGCCCAGAACGCGGAGAGGTTCTCGGCACCGGGGAACATTCCCGCCATGCCCACCACCGCGATCCGCAGCGGCTCGGCGGGCTCCTCCGCGGATGCGCCTCCGGCGACGCCCAGTTCGGCCCTCAGCCGCGCGGAGCGGGTCCGCAGCCGGTCTGCGGCGTGGGCGCCCACGGACTCGTGGAGCGCGGCGACGGTGGTGACCTCCTCGCGGAGCACGCAGACCTCGCCGGCCATGAACATGCCCTCGTCGCCCTGGCGTTGCTCGTCGACGCCGCGCAGCTCGGCACCGACGCGTTCGATGCCCTTGCTGGCAAGACGCAGCCGGCCGACGTTGAACTTCTCCAGCTGTTCCCAGATCTCACGGTCGGGCACGCCCGCGTCGCGCAGCTGCTCCTTGAGTCCTGCGAAGTCGGCGGTGAACGCGCTGTGTGCGCAGCGAGTGGCGTGTCCGGGAGCGGTCTCCAGCAGATCCGTGCGTTCGGCGGCGACGACCTGCTGCTGGAACAGCGGCCGGATCGCTCCGGCCTGCACCGCTTCCTCGGTGAACAGATAGGCGGTGCCCATCAGTACGCCGGAGGGGACCCCGGCACGGGTGAGGGGGGCGGCGAGTGCGGCGACCATCGACGCGGAGCGTTCGTCGTGCACACCACCGGCGAAGAGGACGGTGAGTTCACCGGCCGTCCCCGGTCCTCCCTTGGCCAGGAACTCCTGCAGGACCTCCACCTGGGCCTCCCACAGCGGGAAGCTGT
>DATMEI010000311.1:0-3476 GCA_035556995.1 Streptomyces sp. | reverse complement strand
CTCCCCCGCCCAACTCGACCAGCTCGACGCCTTGCTGGCCGATGCGGAACGTCCGCTGGTGCTGCTCGGCGGCAGCCGCTGGACGGACGGGGCACGGGCGGACGTACGGGCATGGGCGGAGGCGTGGTCGCTGCCCCTGGCCGTGGATTTCCGCTGCCAGGACCTCGTGGCGGAGGAGTGCGAAGTCTTCGCGGGGAACCTGGGATACGGACGCTCCGACGCACTCGCACAACGCCTCGGCACCGCAGACCTGTTGATCTGTGTCGGGGCCGCCCCGGGAGACGTCGCCACGGACGGCTACACGCTGCTCGACCCGCAGAACCCGCAGAACGGGCCCGCCGCCGGGACGCGCCGCATCGTCCACGTACTGCCGGAGGCGCAGTCACCCGGATCCCAGCACTGCGCGGACCTCGCGCTGCTCGCGTCTCCAGAGGCGTTCGGCAAGGCAGTCGGACAGCTGAAGCCGCCCGGGCCCGTCCCCTGGACGGAGGTCACCCGTGCCGACCGCGCGGCCCATCTGGACTTCCGCAGGCCGCTGCACGACGACGAACCACTCGACCTGGGCGCCGTGTTCGCGCTGCTGGACGAGCGTCTGGACTCCGACGCCGTCGTCACCTTCGGCGCCGGCAACCACGCACTGTGGGCACAGCGCTTCATCGGCTACCGCGAAGGCATGCGTCAACTCGCCCCGCGCAACGGCTCGATGGGCTACGGCATTCCCGCAGCGGTCGCCGCGAGCGTGACCGCCCCCGGGCGTCAGGTCGTCTCCGTCGCGGGTGACGGCTGCTTCCTGATGAACGGACAGGAGCTGGCGACCGCGACCGCCGAGGGCGGCGCACCGCTGATCCTCGTCGTCGACAACGGCACGTACGGCACCATCCGCAAGCACCAGGAGATGCACTACCCGGGCCGGGTCAGCGGCACCGACCTGGTCAACCCCGACTTCGCCGCCTACGCGCGGGCGTTCGGCGCCCACGGCGAAACGGTCACCACCACCGAGGAGTTCGCCCCGGCGCTGGAGCGCTGCCTGACCAACTGCCGGGCGGGCAGGGCGGCGCTGATCGCGCTGCGCCCGTCGGACGGACGGCTCGCCCCGGGCGTGACTGTCGCATCGCTGCGAGAGGAGTCCCACAGTGTCTGACGCCCCCGCTCCCGTCCCCGCCCCCTCTCCCCTGCTCCAGAACGTCGTCGACGGCGTGACCGTCCCCGTCGCCACGCGCATGGACCTCACCGATCCGGCGACGGGCAGGACTCACGGCACGGCGCCCCGTTCCTCCGCTGCCGACGTGGACGTCGCGGTGGCCGCGGCCCGCCGCGCCTTCACCACCTGGCGCCGCAGCACACCCGCCGACCGCCAGCACGCCCTGCTGCGACTCGCCGACCTGGTGTCGGAGAACGCGGAGCAGCTGCTCGACGCCGAGGTACGCGCCACGGGCAAGCCGCCGGCAGTCACCAGGACCCTCGAAATCGACCGCGGCGTCGACCAGTTGCGCTTCTTCGCCGGGGCGGCACGTGTGCTGGAGGGCGTCGCCGCCACGGAGTACACGGAAGGGCACACCTCATACGTACGGCGCGAACCCGTCGGCGTGGTGGCCCAAGTGACCCCGTGGAACTACCCGTTCATGATGGCGGTGTGGAAGCTGGCTCCCGCACTGGCAGCCGGAAACACCGTCGTACTCAAGCCGTCCGACACGACGCCCGCCTCGACGGTGCTGCTGGGTGAACTGGCCGCGCGGGTGTTCCCGCCGGGAGTGGTCAACGTCGTGTGCGGCGACCGTGAAACCGGCAAGGCACTGGCCGGGCACGCGGACGTCGACATGGTGGCCATCACCGGAAGCACCAGGGCGGGCTCCGAGGTGATGAGGTCCGCGGCGGCGCGGGTCACGAACGTCCACCTCGAACTGGGCGGCAAAGCACCGGCACTCGTCTTCGCCGACGTCGATACGGCGCGCACAGCCCGCGCGTTGGCGGACGCCGCCTTCTTCAATGCCGGACAGGACTGCACGGCGGTCACGCGGGTGCTGGTGGAACGTGCCGCGTACGAGCCGCTGTTGTCGGAACTGGTGAAGGCCGCGAGGGACACACGGGTGGGCGACCCGTCGGAGGACGCCTTCCTCGGGCCTCTCAACAGCGCGGCACATCTCGGCCGCGTCGCCGCCGTGATCGGCGAACTGCCCCCGCACGCCGTGCTGGAGACGGGCGGACAGCAGCTGGAGCGGCCCGGCTTCTTCTTCCCGCCCACGGTGATCTCAGGTGTGCGGCAGGAGGACCCGGTGGTCCAGCAGGAGACCTTCGGGCCGGTGGTGACGGTCCAGCCGTTCGACACGGAGGAGGAGGCGCTGGAGCTGGCCTGCGGCGTCGACTTCGGCCTGGCCTCCAGCGTCTGGACGGCCGATCTGGGCCGTGCGATGCGCCTGAGTGCCGCGCTCGACTTCGGCTGCGTATGGCTCAACTGCCACCAGGTGATCCTGCCCGAGATGCCGCACGGCGGATACAAGCAGTCGGGTACGGGGCGGGATCTGAGCCGCTACGGGTTCGACGACTACACCAGGGTCAAGCACGTCATGGCCGCCCACGCGGCCCCCTGATACCGGGCGCGGCGCCGGCCGGCACCCCTCCGCAGGGCCGGCGCCGCGCCCTCGCAGTGCGCGCATGCAGTACCCGCATGCAGCGCGGCGGCAACGCGGGCCGTGACGCACTGGAACGGGCCGGTGCCGCCCCCCGTACGGCACCGGCCCGCCCACCGCTCACTGCCGTGGGCCGGCCGTGCGTCGTCAAAGGATGCACGTCGTCGAGGCTGCGTAGATTCAAAGCATGCGTCCCTTCACAGGCTGCGTCCCTTCACAGGCTGCGTAGATTCACAGGCTGCGTAGATTCACAGGAAGCGCTTCAAGAAGGCCTGCGTACGGGGGTTGGACGGCCGGTCCAGTACGGACGGCGGGCCGCTCTCCAGCACGCGGCCCTCGTCCATGAAGATCACGCGGTCGGCGGCCTCCTTGGCGAACGCGATCTCGTGGGTCACCACGACCATGGTGAGTCCGTCGCGCACCAAGTCCCGCATCGTCTCCAGCACTTCGCCCACCAGTTCAGGGTCGAGCGCGCTCGTCGGCTCGTCGAAGAGCATCAGCTTCGGCCGCATGGCCAGGGCGCGGGCGATCGCCACCCGCTGCTGCTGGCCGCCGGAAAGCTGCCGCGGATAGGCCGCGGCCTTGTCGGAAAGGCCGACACGGCACAGCAGTTCGTGCGCCCTCTCCCGCGCTTCCGCCTTCGGGCGCCGCAGCACTCCGACCGGCGCCTCGATGACGTTCTGCAGGACGGTCTGGTGGGGGAAGAGGTTGAAGTGCTGGAAGACCATGCCGATGTCACGCCGCTGCCGCGTCACTTCGCGGGGGCGCAGATGGTGCACGCGGCCTTTGTGCCTGCGGTAGCCCATCAGTTCGCCGGCGACCCGGATGGAACCGCCGTCGGGGGCCTCC